>CAZXZT010000082.1:0-4904 GCA_964645695.1 uncultured archaeon | reverse complement strand
TTATGCACCTAAATCTGAGTCATCAGAAGATGGGTCACCAACTTTCATATTTTTGACGTAATCCACGAATTTGGATACGAATTCATCCCATATACTTCTTGCAACAAAAATACGACTTCCACATAAACAAATCTGACCTTGATTCAAGAAACCAGCACGGGCAACGCCTGGAATTGCCGACTCCAAATCTACATCATCAAGAACAATACTGGCATTTTTTCCTCCCAATTCTAAACTCAACTTCTTGAACATAGGAGCTGCGGTCCCGGCCACTTTTCTACCTGTCTCAGTTCCTCCAGTAAAAGAAATCAGAGAAATGTCTGGATGCTCAACGATTGCCTGGCCTGCCTCAGGACCTGAACCATGCACAATGTTGACAACGCCTGCTGGCAAACCAACCTCATCCAGTACCTCGGCTAACAAATTCGCAGTCAGAGGGGTCAATTCTGACGGTTTTGCAACAACAGTGTTTCCCATTACAATTGCAGGAGCAATTTTCCAGGAAAGAAGATAGAGTGGCAAGTTCCAGGGAGTTATCAATCCAGCAATTCCAACTGGTTTCAGAATCACATGATTAACAGCGTCTTCCATCTCGAACTTCTCTTGGGTATACTCCTTGGCAAACTTTGCAAAGAAACGGAAATTTGTGACCGAACGGGTGGCATCGACTGCGCGGGCAAGCGATATCGGTTTCCCCGTGTCAAGGGACTCCAATGATGCTATTTTCTCGGATTTAGACTCTAAAGAATCCGCAATCTTATCTAACCAATTGGATCTTTCACCAATAGACAAAGCTACCCATTCTGTACGAACTGCGGTGGCTGCATCAACAGCGTGTTGAACATCGGCTGAGGTAGAGGCTGGAATGGTGCCTATTGCCTCTCCAGTTGCTGGATTAATGTCATCAATTGTACGGCCATCAGCTGATGGCTGAAATTCGCCATTGAGATAGTTCTGTATTTTATTCATTCCCGACCTTTGTAATCCTCAGGATTGAAGTACCAACGATCACTATCGGGGTCCCATTCGTCCCAAGTTGGAATTTCTTTTAATTTCTCAAGATATTTCTTGGGAACTACGCCCGAGACAAGAAAAGCTTTCTGCCTCCGTAAAGGATACGGGTTTCTGAGTTCCATACCAAGGACACCAAGTATCCCTCTGGCAACATACCACATCGCTTGCGGATTCCAACCATGAGCAATCTTGACCACCACTCCTAATCCCTCAGGGTAGTCTTTGTGGGCAATCGACATTCCAAGAAGACCATCAGCACCCTCCTTAGCAATCACTTTACCATCGCAGGACTTGATAATCGTAGTATCTAACCTGTTGAAACCACCAACGAGGTCAGGATTCTGTACCATTGCCTGCCATATCCAGTTTTCATCTTTTTCCTTGGCCAAGCCCGCATAACATGCTGCAAGTTCATTGACTGTATTGGACAGTGTCGGAAATCCGTCACCATCACGAGCAATTCGCTGTGGATTCCAGTCATCCCCGAGATAACGACGGACCTGTTGCAAATAAGCGAAGAAAAATGGATGGCTAGGTAGAGTATAACCTGCCCTGTTCCAACCCTTACGGCGACAACCAAGAAGAATAGCCGCATGCTGACCTGAAGAATTTGAATACCAGCGCCTGGCACGCCTGACTTGACGCCCGAATTGAACCAATGGCAGATCAAGGGGAGTCTGCATCAATCCCCAATCTGATTTCGGTAGTAATGATTGAGCTACTTTAACATGCTCTGAAGTGCCATTGTGACTCGCGACCGTGATTGCCTTCTGCTCCCAATTGAGATCGGCCAACTCGTCGGTAAAGGCTCTCAACATCAAGGGTTTCATCATTGAACGGCCATAACACAAGACGTTCCCACCGAAACTATGGATTATCTTTTTGCCACTATGCCACGCCACTGCACCATGAATTGTGGTCTCGCTTACTCCGTTCCGTCTATAATCTACCAGTGGTTCCCACTCAACATCTCTACCTGTAGGGATATCTCCCTCTGTCTCTCCCAAAGGGCTACTTGGATATAACTGATCGACCTCGGTTGGTTGACTCATGCTATTAGCTCCTGTACACGAGGGGAAACCTTGCTCATGAAGGCATCCATGTTGCGTATTACGCGAGAACTGTCGTGATTGAAAAAATCAAACCATGCCATAATACAGTCATCAGGATGGAAGCGCTCGGCTATTTGCTGAGCCACATCCTCCACATTACCAATAACTGAATTATCAGCCGCTCTGGCCACTTTCATTGGATCTATCGTTCTTTCCAATGCACCCCAGTAAGAATTCAGGGCCTTCTCAGCTTCACCTTTGGCAGCTTCTGTTTGTTCAGTATCTGACAAACCGGATTCGTCATTCAGGAAGACCATCAGCGTCCTAGGCATGTAACTTCTTTTCCAAGGACCTCCATCAGGATGATAATGCACTTCCATGGCCTTATGAGTGGCTTCAATTAATTCGGGAGGAGTTATAGATAGGTTGAAGACTTTTACAGGGCGGATTTTGTTCACCTCCTTCTGGAGTATTGGGTCATGGGACCCAAGAATCAAATCCAAAAGGTCCCTATTCCAATCTTGAGGAATATTCTTTAAATCCTCAAAAACATAGCGATTGAAAATATCGACACGCTCTGGTAAACTAGACAGAGAATCGCGTTGCATTTTTGCTTTCTGAACTTTTGCCCAGTCCTCATCACTGCGGAAATTGGAACGAGTGAGGATGGTTTTACGGACATCATTACTATTGAGTACTTCACCACCCACTAAACGGAGGAAAATCTCACTAGCCTCTGCGAAAATCTGCCCTCTCAGAGCTGGCCATGCTACTTCTTCAACGATATCTCGAGGAACTATTCCATAAGGACGGGCCATGAACTCAAAACGTCCAGCAGAGAATCCGATTCTTAGTTTCCGTTTTTCTTTCTTGTCAAGTCCATGTAATGCGAGAAACGCACCAACCTTCTCGGCCGTGGCGACTGGTCCGCCTTGTATCAGAAGACTCAGAACAGCTGAACCCACATGAATATTCCGCGTTTTAGCAAACATCAGATGTGCTAGTTGAAAGAAATCAGTGCATAATCCAACCTCACCTTCCCAATGTGGAATAACAGGATTCTTATTCCTTTTCTGGACTTCGGTGGATAAATGGGCCTGGGCAACCCAGGCTGTTCCAAAACCTAACTGGTCTGCAGCTTGTAACTGGTCAAAAAAATTGGAGAACATAGTGTCCTCGTCAGGCGTATGTCCCTGAACTGGAGTCTGGGCAATCGATAGGAATATGTCAAAGTCCATTAGATCGAACCCGTTCTTCCTCCATCTACTGGAAGACTTACGCCTCTAACAAAGCTGGCTGCTGGTGAGGCTAGGAAAGCTATGACATTGCCTAATTCAGATGGATTTGCCAATCTTCCCTCCGGAACGCTACTCAACCAAGCCCTTTCAACTTCATTGGGATTAATTCCTTCCCGTTCGGAGATTGTCTTCTTGAGTTCCTCTAGACGTGCAGTGTCTGTAAATCCCGGCAATACATTGTTTATTGTTATACCTGAAGGCAATTCCTTAGACAATGTCTTTGACCAAGCAGCCATGGCACCACGCACAGTGTTGCTCACACCAAGACCAACAATTGGTTCCTTTACTGAAATTGAGACTATGTTTATCACTCTCCCATAATTAGATTCTTTCATCCCAGGAAGAAGCAATTGAACTAGAGTCTGGGATGCCAGAACATGCCTTCGAAAGGCTTTTTCGAAGTCGTTGGGAGACGCATCGACTATGGCTCCAGAGGGAGGGCCTCCAGAATTATTGATTAATATCTGGAATGAACCCTTTTCAGCGATTTCTCCTTTTATACTTGTCGTTAATAAATCGATGTCTTCCAAATCACACGCAATTGTATCCTTTCCTGAAGCACTTCGAGACAAAACAACCACCTTGGCCCCACAATCTCTTAGAGATGTCGCCGTTGCCTTACCAATTCCCCTGGTTCCACCACAAACCAGCGCTCTTTTACCCTCAAGATTAATCATTCAGCCTCATTAAATCCATAAAACTCGGGCTTTTCCAAGCTTGGCAGGGCCTGTTTCTTTATCAATATTGTGCGGACCGACCAAAGATCTACAAAGACTCTATACTTGAGAGTCATATCCAAATAATCGACACCGGGTGAACCGCCAGTACCCATACGCCTACCAATTATACGCTCAACCATTCGTGCATGTGAACCACGCCACAGTATCATAGACTCTTCCAACTCAATTAGTGTAGAGATTAATTTTCGGGGCCAAGAAAGTAACGGTAATTCCCTGTATGACTCGATAAAGATCAGTCCAGCTCTGCCTCTGTGCGAAATGCCAGCTGGCTTCAGAAAATCTCTTGCGTCCTGATTTGTGTCAGGGTAAAGACTTTTGTGTGATTGCAAATAATTATCTATAAAATCATCAACTGTTGCTTCGTCTTTTGGTGTGTCAGGAATAGAACCTTGTATTGGAGTTCTCTGAAGCCATGCACATACTACCTCATACAATGATCTTTCACTGCCCGGATTCTTAGATTCTACAGCCTTTCCATCAATCCACTTGTCACCCATAAGGATCTCCAGCGTCCTCATTTGGGCAGATTCAAAACCAGATGCAGTACCTAGCTCCTCTCGAAAATTAAGGAAGTCTTGAGGCTCCAGAGTTTCCATGACTTTCCACTGCTGGGCCATTAACCGGAAGGTCTCTGTTACTCTCTCCATGTGATGAACTGCCTGAGGAAGGCTAGTCTCCTCGACATAATCCGTGTCGAGGAGGTCTCGAGTGCATCTCAATTCATTGATAACCAATTTGAACCAGAGTTCGAAATTCTGGTGGACTATGATAAAGTGTAATTCATCGTTCGAAATTTTGCC
>CAZXZT010000081.1:0-4918 GCA_964645695.1 uncultured archaeon | reverse complement strand
CACCTACCGGCGTCACGATGGTAGTGTTCATTTCTCCAATCGCTTGGGTTCCCCTATGATACACCGGTAATCGTAACGGTACCCTTCCGATTGCAGGTGGATGGATGGGGTACCCATGCGATTGACAGTAGAAACAGTCCTTAACACAGGAAGTGGTGTATCTGCCAGTAGTTCAATTGGAAAGGGGCTTTCTGCAATTGGAATAATACCAGTCTCTTGCTTCGCCCTCCAACCAAGGTTTGTCGTCAAGGAGATAACGCTCTATTTCTCGTGTTTCCGTCAAGATTCCGTCATCGAGCATCTGCTTAAGGATGACATTGGCGTATTGTTTCAGATTCTCACGTACTGGCAATCGTATATTGTTTGCAAGTGGAATATCCGGTATGTTTCCTGTTCGAACTCTGTACACTTTCCAACCATTGTCTTTGTTGAAAAGGATCGAAGTTTTCTTCTCATCTCCCTTCACACGAGCATCATCTCGATGCCACCAAGCGCAGTCATATTCCAGTATCACTTTGTTTGAGATTGAGAGAATCCCATCCACGGGGCCTATTCTATCTCCAACGATACCGGGAACAACGGTGTTTTCAGGATCCCATTCAGGGAAAAACTGGCCAACTTCAAACATCAGCTTCACTTCAAACTTAGACCTCTTCCCCCTACGAGCACAATCTGGACAACCCTGTCCAATCTTGTGCATACCGGGAGCTTGGGGGAATTCTCCGTCAATAGGACAAACGATTGGAATTGGCGTTCTGTCGTTAACGTAATGCTCCTCAATATCTGGATATTCGTAGAAATCTCCATGCTCATCACGAAACTGAGTCAGAAGAATATCGATTGGTTGTCGCCTCTTCGCAGTAGTCTTCTCAGTTCCGCAGTCAGGACAAGATGAACCCTGTAGGATTGTTAGTTTCGGTTCCTGATAGAATATGCCTTTTGTCTCTGTATTGTGCCCGATTTTTGAACATCTTTTCCTCATCTTCTTGCCACGTGACGTGTAGGTCGAAGGGAAATATTGGATGTGTGCGGCCTCTACCTTACGCATTTCCCTCTCAGTTTCAATCCAACCAGCAGATTGCGTCTCTCCTATTTTCTCTGCACGACATTGCGGGCAAGGAGAGGACCCCCTCATCAGTGCCCAAATGTGCTTATCCTCGCATAGGACCTGGTGCTTCTCACAAAGGACGGTCACTCTGTCATGAACAGTATCAAATGAGAGGATTCTGTCCAAGTCCAGTTTCCTTTTCTGGTTGCGATCAATGGCATCTTTTGCCGATTGAAGATCGTATTTCAGATTGGCTTGGCGCATTGACTCAGGACCACACGAAGGACATCCGTTGTAGGTGCATTTGGGATCCATGATTGTCTCGCCAGTAGTATCGAATGCCTCTTCGCACTCGCATAGAAATCTCGCAGGGGCGGGCTTAGTTTTCCCCTTAGGACCAATTCTAGTCCCATTCCATTCTAGGATGGTTCCCTTGCTGGGCTTTCCAATTGATTCGAACTTTCGCTGCGCTTCTTCGACCCCATAACCTGGCCCTTCACGATACTGAGCAAGCGAATCTTTGGCTCGTTTCTTCTTTCTGGCTGTTGTACAACCATCTGGCTCATCACATCCTGGAGTGGGGTTGCCCGGGCGTGACAGCTTCCGTCCAGAAACAGGAAATGTTGCCCCGCAGTCTCGACACCGAACCCAATTCTCGTGTTTTTTTCCCACGCCTTGGTACAAACTTGTGATAATGTCAACTCGTTTCCCCATTCTGTCAAGTCTTTCTTGCTGAGCAGAGGCCCTCTCAACTCTCTGACAATCACGGCATCCGGGATATTTCGTATCCTTCTTTCCCCGGTAGAGTATATCTCCAGTACAGGTGAAGGGACGATTACATCCGAGACAGATTACGTCGTTTTCGTCGTCTTGCTGGGTGCCATTGCTTGAGATCAGGCGAATCAGGTATTCTTTGGAAGTAATGATGGCTTGCAACTCTTCTCTGTTCTTTTTCCGCCCGGTCATGGTAGATTTACCATAGGGGGGTACTTCAATCCTACCACTCAATTACTAGTAATGAGGTAGTTCTGTATTTCTTATTATATTGATTGGAGCCGCCAAAAATTAACCAAAGATTGAGAATGCTTGATTAGAGTATGAAACAATCGATTAACTAACGATCAATGGGTCTCTGCATAGGCCCATCCGATCGCAATCAGCGAATTATTGGGCTGTCAGTGGGCCGAATTAGACGCTACCCATGCGATTAGAGAAAAGAACACTGGCAGACCATAATCACCATTCGTGAATCGGATTATCCTTTACTTGTGTCCACTGATAAGTCGTACGACATGTTTTCTATCACCTATATTGTCCGAATATTGTGTCCATTTGCTCTCATTGCGATAAGGAAGAGGCCGCGCTAGGCGGGATCTACTGCGATGAATGCTCCAACATTCTACAGAAAAAATCCAATGAATACACTTTTGATCCTCAATTTTCAGCATGGCGAAATAATGCGCCAATTAATCCTGAAATATTCCCCGATTCCGAGTTGGTTGAACCACACCGTGCAGAGTACGACGACTCAGATTATGAAGAGATGGAAGATTATGGTAGAGACCATCCTCAGGAGAGTAAGTCCACGGCGAGAGATGTTGACCTGAAAATCCCCTATGAGTGCCGGGAATGCATCGAAGACCCTGAAAATCCTTGTTACCCTTGTTCAACGATTAGGGGCTATCTGACAGACCAAGACGGTTTCGATAGGGTATTGAAATTGAATCGTGGGAATACATCCACCTGGTCCAGAGGGCCCTCAGGGCTAGACCCTGAGAAATTTGATTGGTTCGGAAATCGTCACATCCATATCTCCGAGGTAGACATGAGGGTTAAGCATCTTGAGACTCCCTACACAACAGATGTGACCCTTGAGTCGATTGACGTTCTGACTGCCGACAAGTCTCAACGGGGCCTAGTGGCCATAATGGAATTTTTATCATTACAACATCCACCATCATCGGACGGTAGGGGGCGACTTCGCGCGGTGCAAGCAATTGGGCATTATGGTGATCCGCGCGCTATCGGACTTTTGGCTTCGGAGCTTGATCGTTGTCTTGCAGATAGAAACCCCCTCCGAAACCAAAGTAATTTTCATAGATATGTTGGTGCTGTGTTAGACTCCCTAGGCAGAATAGGCAAAGGAGAAGAGGAAGCCTGTGATGCCCTATTATCGGCGTTCGACAAATTCGAACTGCATTCCGATACTATTGTTTGGGCTCTGGGGAAGGTGGGTATGGAGAAGGCGTTGCCCGCTGTAGTTTCACGCTCCGATGTTGATCGTCGAATTAGAATGGAAGCGCTGTTATCCATTGGGGGAAAACAGGCCTTACCAACTCTCGTCAACGAGGGGATCTTTCGCCCTATCACAGTACCTTTTCAATCAGTATCAATACAGATGATAGGGCTACATGCCGACGAGACCGCCATACGACCTTTGATGAAACTATACTCTATTTTCAGATCGGGTATTTTGGATGAGTGGTGGATGGGTAATCACACATCATCGTCCGGAATTTTCCACCATAAGGGAGAAACTGTGGGTAAAATTTTGACAGCACTATCCAACATAGGAGGGGAGGGGGCAATTTCTCCCATTGTCAAGATTCTGGAAAATGGTGGAGATTGGGTCGACTGGCACCCCGCCGCCAAACACCTTTCGTCTTCTATTGGCGAGTTGGAAAAGCGAGAGTCGTCGAGAGTCGTCGAGAAACTACTCGCCCTTTTGGGGCACGATGTCGTAGATGTGGTTAATTTCGCATTTGAGGTTCTGAAGGGAATGGGGGGAGAAACTGGCCACAAAGTCAGGATTGCCTTGCTGAAGGAAGATTATACTCAATGGAAAAAACACCCAGCAGGAAAACCCGTTCATGCCCGTGCTTCTTCCTGCGGGACTGAAGGGTGGAACTACGGCGAGAAACTATTCGCTGACACCCCACGGGGCCGTTCTTTCAGGTATAGCAGCGTCTTTGATGATCCTTTCAAGCGCGGATATCGTAGTGTGAATGGGAGCTTCATTTGTGCAGATTACCTCTCTTTTAGCGACAGGGGGCCTGGCGATGGCTATGGCGGGAAAAGCCGCATTCTCGGAGAAATAGTTGAGCAATCAATTATCAAACTGCAAGGAGATTCGCTCGAAGAGCTCGCCGCAGCAATCGAGGAATTAAAGGAGGATTTCCCCGAAGCCAAAGTGGTGAATCCAGTTAAGGAGTTCAGAACCTACGCCGATGAGGACCCATATGGGGGGTTTGGACTCTGATGGAGGGAGCAGTTATCAGGTTCTTGAGGTCGATCTTCACCCGCGAGCCCAATATTTCGGTAAGTACAGGCGATGGTCTTCCTGATGAGAGGTCGGTTATCCACGGAAGGGTGGACATATGGGGGACAGGTTGGTCACAATTTTCTGAGGAGGAATTGGAGGTCACGGTGTTGCCAGACGCGTATGAAAGCAGCTGGAAAGCGGAGGTAGTGATTGACGACAGCGCCATCTCTTTGCTCTTCGAGATTCTTCTCGCGGACGCTAACGCTGGGTTTAGTAACAGCGAATTGAAGTCGCCTGTTTACAATGCCACGTACGGCGCATTGGCGCGGCTAGTCGGGAATAGAAGACTCGAGCTTTTCGAGCAGGATCTCAATCGACTCCCCAGTTGGAGAGATTATGACAAGAGGTTTTTCGGTGAATGCGACGGCCCTTGCGGCACTCTGGTGCCTAAGGGAAGTAGCCACGAAAAGGGCCTCTACTGTGATAATTGTATAGCAAACGACTGTTCCCTCCACAGTCACTGCAAAGGTTGCGGAGAATGCGACGCGTGGAATGACGAATTCGATGATATCTGCTGGGAATGCCAACAAATCCAGAATATTTTCGGA
>CAZXZT010000080.1:0-4996 GCA_964645695.1 uncultured archaeon | reverse complement strand
AATAAAATTACTCGGGTGGTTCTGTTGGGCTTCTTTTGGTAGTGCATTAAAAGAACTATTTGGTGATCCGAAATCAGGAGTTCTAATTAATCGCATTATGGGTTTTTCTTTATTCTGTGTAGCGATTTGGATTGTGACCTAAGTGAGAAAACCATACTAAAAATCACCTAGAGTCAATTGCCTTGCGGTTGATTTCTCCTGTACATATTTATCCAAGGCCTTCTCAACTCTGGGTCTGTTGAAAGAGTAATTCTCACAAAGAAAGGATATGGTTGATTCAACGTCAGGAGATTTCCATTCCAGTGTGAAGTCCTCAACAGGATGATTCAGAAACAATGACCGTATTTCTTCCAGATTTTCTATTCTCTTGCCTATTTTCTCAAGAGCTTTCTCAGCATTCCCGCATTCTTGCAGAAACTTGAGTCCCTTCTTAGGGCCTATACCATCTATACCTTGATTAAAATCAGTGCCCATAAGAATCGCAACATCCACTAGCTGTTCTCTATTGAGATTCAAGGTTTCAAACGACTTCTCGACCTCGATGATTTCGGGCGTGACCTCCACCCATTTCTGCTGTTTGGGAAGTTTTCGTCTACCTGACAGTGTCAAGTTACGAATCAACTTGGAAGCACCGAACAAAACCGTATCAAAATCCTGTGAGGCACCGTAATCTACCTTTCCCGTACTAAGAAGATGAGCTACCTGAGCCTCACCTTCACTTGGTGCCTGTACCCAAGGAATACCTAGAAGATCCAGAAGCTCCTTGGATTCCTGGATCATGGTAGCGTCAAGCTTTGTTGTTTGCTGGGCCTTGGTCCTGGCTGTCTCCATATCTCCAGCCTCAATGGCAGCCTCCCATTGTACCTGGGCCTTGAGTTTTCTCTGTCGGCGTACCTCAAGGACATCCATCTTGAGGGCTGGTGGTTTGCCGTCAAAAACAAGGCAGATCTTCAAACCATTCTCAACCAAATTGGAAAACCTAAAAAAAATACCACTCAAGTGACTAGTAACCCTTCCCTCTGAATCAGATAGAAGGGTCCCATCGGCCTGCCTTATGCTGGTCAGAAACTGATACAGTACATTGTAGCCATCTATAGCAATTCTCTGCCCGCTTAATTCTTCCAGCGTAATTTTACGGGTTTCTAGTAGCGGTCCCAGCTGTATACCCATCTATCCTTTCACTACACCCATCGGCTTCAGTTTAACAACTTTATTTGCTATTCCCGAGGCATGGCAAACATCAACCACGTCAGACACGTTCTTGTATGCTCCAGGAGCTTCTTCCGAAGCTACACGTGGCGATCGGGCTCTAACGTAAATTCTTTCTTTTTTCCAAAGTTTTTTGACCAGATTTTTTGAATTAAATTTCTTAAAAGCAGCCTTGCGACCTAGTGCTCTTCCCGCTCCATGGCAGGTAGAACCAAAAGTCTGGTCCATAGCTCCTGAAGTTCCAGAAAGGACATAGCTTGCTGTACCCATGTCTCCGGGTACAATTACCGGCTGTCCAAAACTGCGGTATTTTGATGGTACCTCTAAAGATTCGGGGCCAAACGCCCTTGTCGCTCCCTTGCGGTGGACGCAGAGATCCTCGCCGGAATGATTTTCTATCTTGGCAATGTTGTGAGAGACATCATAGACCGTATCCATTCCCAGACTTTTACCATCTCCACCGAATATATTCGAAAATGCTCTCCGTGTGGCATACGTTATCAATGACCTGTTGGCCCATGCAAAATTGGCCGCAGAGGACATTGCGCCCAGATATTCCTGTGCTTCCCTTGTATAAAGGGGAGCGGCCGCCAACTGCTTGTCAGGCAGGTCAATGCCCTCTCTCTTGCTGGCACTGAGAACACAATCCAGGTGATCTTGACAAACCTGATGGCCACAACCACGCGAACCTGTATGCATCATGACTACTGCTTGTCCCTCAAAAAGTCCGAATGCCTTGGCCGCTTCCTCGTCAAAAATCTCATCGACCTTCTGGACTTCCAGAAAATGATTACCACTTCCTAATGAACCTACTTGTTTTCGACCACGGGTTCTGGCATAATGAGAAACATGCTCGGGCAACGAGTTTTCAATGCACCCATTCTCCTCTAGTACGTCCAAATCGCTTTCCCAGAGGTAACCTTGCTCAGAGGCCCATTTAGCACCAATGGAAAGAACCGAGTCTAGTTCTCTGTCTGAAAGAGTTATTTTTCCCTTGGAACCCAAACCTGCAGGAACTTCCTTGTATAGCTCGTCAACCAGTTCCTTCTGCTTACTCCGGATATCCTGTTCGACCAGATCAGTCCGTATCAGGCGCACCCCGCAGTTTATGTCAAAACCAACACCTCCTGGGGAGATGACACCCATTCCATCACCATTGGATTCAGTCCTGAAAGCAGCGACTCCCCCAATCGGAAATCCATATCCCCAATGAATGTCTGGCATTGCCATGCTAAAATCGACTATGCCTGGTAAAGTAGCAACATTAGCTACCTGCTGTATGGCGGAATCCATTCCGGGATGCTCCAGTAGAGACTGTGAAGAATAGATTCGGCCTGGAACCCGCATTTTGCCTTCCTTAGGCAACTCATACACATTGTCATCCTTGGGCACTAATTTATCTTTCATGGGCCTACTCTTCCGCTGGTTGATACTTAGAAGGGCATCCCATTTGTACTTTTACAGCCTCCAGGTACATTTCTCCATCAACAACACGCAGAACACCGGTAAAGGTCGCTCCTTTGTCCTCTGCGAAAGTATCAGGGAGAATAACTGATGAAATGTCCACTCTGAGCGAATGGTTCCCGTCTATCATGACGCAATCACCGATTTTAAGATCTGTGATAGTACCGTGAACCTGTAAATTCGCCCCATCCTGGTAATCTCCGGAAACCGCTTCTTCTACAGAAACATACAGTGACTGTTCATCTACTGTAGTAAAAACGACAATACCCGTAGCAATCATAACGGAAAAAGCAAGAAACCCCTTGGACCAGGAAGACCAAGGAACATAGGTACGTCTGTCAGATTCTGTCACTTGCCAATTTCCTCCACTTTATTTCTCAATTCCCCAACTTTGCTTGAGAGATATAAAACATAAGCACCTATTGCAACCCAGAATACAGTCATACCACCCCACAAATAGAACATGTCATCATCAGAGGGGGCGTTTATATCTATACTGAAAGTACTATTGGCAACGACCGTGCCGTCCTGAGACTGAGTTATTGTCAGATTTAAGTCAAAATCAAACTTTTCAGAAACAAAAGTAGAACCGGAAAAACTGACTGAATCCGTGTAATTGGAACTGCCTCCCAGTATCCTCAGACTCTTGGAATTGCCGTCTTCAAATGAAAGGCCGATGTCGTAATCTGTGTCTGTACCCGTAATATGAAATACAATGAACCAGTTTTCCCCAATCGTAAATAATGAATTATAATATATGTGCAAATCTTCTCCATTAAGATTGACGTAGCCTCTATTTGTAAAACAATTATCCTCATGGCAATATCGTTCGGCCGAGGAAAAGGCAGTTGCTGATAGCAGGATTAGCACCAATATCAGTCCAATTCTCATGAGTTCTCCATTTTTCTGGAAAATACAGCTTTATCCATCTCTTCAACTTGCATTCGGATGTTCAGCAGAAAGAAATACAAAAGAATGAAACCCAGAATTCCCATGTACAACCCAGTCCTGAGAGCCAAATCCAGACTGCCCTGATCTTCCGTACCAACGATAACTGGGTGATGTGATCTAAGAAAGCGTGACGACAGGTAAGACAAGGGTACCATAACCAAACCAGTCATTCCCAGAACGGCTGCATTGATTTTGACTGTGGATGTCTCTGGTTGCCTTCGATAGACAAAATATGCTATGTACAGAATCCACATTGCAAGAGTCGTAGCCAATCTCATATCAGTCAAAAAACGGGAAACTATGTCTCCTCCCCATTCCGCTTTCATCCAGAAAGTTCCGGAAGCAAGAGACATAAAACCAAAGACTATTCCCAACTCAGCTGAGCATTTGGCAACCATGTCGCCATAATAAGATTGATTACGGAGATAGATAGCACTACCTCCAACTACCATCAGAAAGGCCAGATAAGTGACCAGGCCAGATGGAACGTGAAGGTAGAACAGTTTCTGGGCATTGGGAGCAGTGAAAAATTTGGCTGGACCTGTGTGAATCAGACCAAAATACAATGTTGCAAGTACCAAAAGAAATCCAAAGAGACCCATGGTTTCCCTCACTTGCCACCTGTATTTCATTTGGATTTCCATTCCCGAGGGTAGGTTCCCCTTTCCATAATAACGCGCTCCAGTCGCGCAACTTTACCCTTAGATTTCGGATTCTTGGCTATTTCTTCTGCATCAACTGTTGCTCTTCCCAATGCAATGGCTTCGCCTCTATTGGTTCCTATCGATACTAATTGTCCCCTTCTCATCTTCTTGGATACGGAGACTACGCCGGGAAATCCTAGGTCTGCGCCATGGCACAGGGCATCGACCGCAGAATCCTTCACAATTATTAATGGCAAATCAATTAGCATCGATTCCAGTGGCCTCAATATGGAAGAAATACGAAAAGAGTCACCCGATTTCTTCCATTCTTTGTAATTGTCGTGAGCATCAATCAAAGTAACCGAATCTTCCAGAGTGAAGGGACCGGATTTTGTTCTTATCAGCTGATCCATGTGCGCACCACTCCCCAGAGCTGAACCTATGTCGTTGCACAGGTTCCGGATATAGGTACCGCCTTCACATTCCACCCTGAAAAGAGTAGACTGAGAATTATGTTCCAGCATTTCAATTGCATAAACTCGTCTTATTCTCAATTCCCTCTTCACGGCAGATTGCAGAGGAGGAATCTGATATATGGGTCCCGTGAATTTAGTGAACATCCTAGATATCCTGTCCTGACCAGGATCTTTGCCATGTTTCATCAAGCATACGTATTCCTTAGAGGACTCCTGCATTACCTTGATAACCTTAGAAGCCCTGCCGATAGA
>CAZXZT010000079.1:0-5002 GCA_964645695.1 uncultured archaeon | reverse complement strand
TACATGACATGCTGGGCATGACACACGAATTTAATCCACGATTTCTGCGAAGGTACCTGAATTTATACAAAGACATCAATGAAGCAGTGGAGGAATACGTAAAAGATGTTAAAGCAGGAAGTTTCCCAAACAAGGACGAACAATACTAGTATACTCAAAACTGAGTATATACCCATTATATTTTAAGAGTCCACCGATAGAAAAACGTGAGACCCAAAATAATTCTCAATTGTGCCGCGTCTGCAGATGGAAAAATCGCCCTTCCCAACAGACATGGACTGGAAATATCTAATGAAGAAGATTTTGAGAGGGTACATCTTCTCAGAAATAAATATGACGCAATATTAGTGGGCATAGGAACTGTAGTCGAAGATGATCCTAATTTAACTATAAATCCAAAATTTAAGACCGCAGAAAATCCTGTAAGAATTGTACTGGATACCACGTGCCGAATACCAATTACTGCAAAAATACTCGATGGCAGAAGCAAGACAATTGTCGCTATCGGTGAAAAAACCAAAGCCAATCATCTTCCAAACGCAGAAATAATAAGATGTGGAACTGAAGAAGTGAATCTCCCAGAACTTTTGGGGAAACTTAGTAAGAGAGGGATAAAATCAATACTAGTAGAAGGAGGAGAAACAGTTATGTGGTCTTTCCTGAAGAGCGAACTCTTCGACGAATTCAATATATTTGTTTCAAGCATGATAGTAGGTGGGAAAATAACACCAACTATTGCAGGAGGCGAGGGTACTGGAAAGATAAGTGATATTTTAAGACTGAAATTAATTGATGCCCAGACTCTGGGAGATGGAATTCTACTGAAGTATTCCAAAAGCAATAATTAAAATGAATAGGCTGCATAGCCAGTCATGAGGGTCGGAGTAATGGCTTCTGGAAGAGGGAGCAATTTCCAAGCGATTATTGACGCTGCAGAACTTGGCAGAACACCAGATGTTGAAATCATCCATCTAGTAGTGAACAAGAAAGATGCCTATGCGATTCAAAGAGCTAAAAAGCACAGAATAGAATTTACCGTAATCACATCCAGTGACAAGACGCGGAGAGAATTCGACCAAAATGTTCTAAGTTTGTTTGAAAAATTAAAGATTGAAATAGTAGTACTAGCTGGATTCATGAGAATACTTACGCCAGAATTTATTGATGCCTACAGAAACCGTATTCTGAATATCCATCCCGCAATTCTACCCTCTTTTCCAGGTGCACATGCACATAGGGATGCGATAAATTATGGAGTCAAAGTAAGCGGATGTACTGCTCATCTAGTTGATGAAGGAATTGACTCCGGGCCAATAATAATGCAAGCTTCTGTAGATTTATCAGATGAAGAAACTGAAGAAAGCCTAGCAAAGAAAATATTGCCATACGAGCACCGCATCCTCCCTAAAGCATTGCAACTGCTATGTTCGGGAAAAATAGTTATAGATGGTCGACACGCCGAAATAAAATCCGACTAATGCTTTATATACGGCACAGACTGGCCGCAAACCCAAGTGGATTATCTCTCTATCAATGTCGCTGAAACAAATTAACCGAAAGAGCAATTCTGAATTGGTGAAGGCCATTACCAATCTTAAAGAAGCATCACGCAAAAATGATGCCCCTCTATGGAAAAGTGTAGCTAGGCGATTAGAAGGGCCTTCGAGAAATTGGCCCTCCGTCAACATAGGAAAACTCGAATATAATGCAACTAAAAACTCCAAAGTTGTTGTTCTGGGAAAATTATTAGGTGCTGGAACAATAACGAAGAAAATGACAGTCACAGCCTATAGTTTTACTCAATCGGCTATGGAAAAGATAGAAGCAGCAGGCGGAAAATGCCTATCTTATAACGATTTTATAAAGTCTAACCCTAAAGGAACGGATGTAATGGTGATCGGTTGATGAAGATTATAGATGCCAGTGACTGTATAGTAGGAAGACTGGCAAGCTCTGTTGCTAAAGGCCTTTTAAATGGCGAACAGATACATGTAATCAATGCTGAACAGGCTGTAATATCGGGCACCAAAAAGATGGTCTTTGCAGAATATGTTGAAAAGAGAAATCTGAATCATCCTCGAAAAGGACCCTATTATCCAAGGATGCCCCATATGATGCTGAAAAGAGCTGTTAGAGGAATGATCCCCTATCAGAAGCCAAGAGGAAGAGAGGCCTTCAAACGATTAAAAGTGGATGTTGGTAAGCCCGCATCTTTGGGTGATGGGAAAATTGAGATGTTTGACGGGGCAAAAATGAAAAAGTCCTCGAAATATGTAACCCTAGGTGATGTTTCAAAAGTACTAGGAGCGAAATTTTAATGGCTAAAGTTATTCACGTTAGTGGTAAAAGAAAAACTGCGATTGCTAGGGCAACAGTACGCTCTGGAAAAGGTCGCGTCAGGATTAATAACAAACCCGTTGAATTCTATCAACCGGAATTGGCCAGATTGAAAATACAAGAACCTTTGGAATTGGCTGGAAAACAGACAGGTAGAATTGATATCAATATTGACGTTAATGGAGGCGGAGTCATGGGCCAGGCCGAAGCCACAAGAACTGCCATAGCTAGAGGGATAATAGAATGGTTTAAGGATGAGGAACTACAAAAATTGTTCCAAAATTATGACAGAGCTCTTCTGGTTAATGACACAAGACGTAAAGAACCCAAACATCCTATGGGCAGAGGTGCGCGCAAGAAGAGGCAGAAATCGTACAGGTGAAAACAAATGTTAATTCCAGTCAGATGTTTTAGTTGCAACAAAATTATTGGCGGTTCCTACGAAGCTTTTGTAGAGAGAAGAGAAAATGGAGAAGATCCAGCAGAAATTATGGATGACCTAGGAATAGAACGTTATTGTTGCAGAAAGATATTTGTTTCGCATCTAGACCTTATTGAAGAACTTTTACCATACGACTAATTCTGGAAATAGAACAAAACCGTATAATCCCTTAACGGTAACCAATACCTATTGGGCCCGTGGGGTAGCTTGGCATCCTTGTACCTTGGGGTGGTATAGACTCCAGTTCAAATCTGGGCGGGCCCACCACATCCTAAAACCAGAGCCCCGACAATACCTGAATTACTACCCAAACCAGGTTCGACTATTATTTCAGACAAATCTCCCAGCGGAATATAATCATTCCAAAGTTTAGTTACATTGGAACGGATCTTAGGATAAAGATGCTTCTGCTTCATGACACCACCACCTAATATAATCCGGTTTGGAGAATAATTAGCAATAATTGAAACGATTCCATGAGCCAGTAATTCTGCTTCTTTGTCCCAGGCCGGATGAGATTCTGAAAGATCTGGAACTGCAGTTCCCCATCTCTCACTTAAAGCGGGACCACTAGCCAGACCTTCCCAGCAGGAACCATGAATCTGGCAAATTCCTTCAAAGTTATCAGAATTTGGAATTCTCATATGGCCAATTTCTAAATGAAACTTACCAGTATGGGGCTTGCCATTCAGTAATAGTCCTCCCCCTATTCCAGTTCCTACTGTGATGTAGACTATAGTCGGACACTCCTTGCCTGCGCCGTAGTTATACTCACCAATACCAGCCACATTAACATCTGTGTCAATTACAATCCGGCTCCCTATGTTGCTTGAGAATTCATCATAAATATTTATCCCCTTCCACCCTTTTTTGCTCTCGGAAATTAGCAAGCC
Source organism: uncultured archaeon (assembly GCA_964645695.1). GTDB lineage: Archaea > Thermoplasmatota > Poseidoniia > MGIII > CG-Epi1 > CG-Epi1. The sequence goes on along the minus strand of CAZXZT010000079.1, from coordinate 1,330 downwards.
ATAATCATTTGATTCAGAATCCAGAACAATAGGCCCAAAAGTTCCAATACCAATAGTATCCATTTCATAATCATTGAAAAAAGTAAAAATGCTCTCAAGAGTTATTTGAGGATCCTCCGTAGGAATTACCGTACGCTGAATAATATCAGAAGGAGAGCGAGCAATCGCCAGAACACATTTTGTACCTCCCAATTCGGCACCTCCTACAAGCGTGGTCATAATTTGATCCTTTTTTTCTTAGGACCGCCTTTCTTGTAACGACTGAAATTTTTCTTGGCCTTTCTATCTCCCTTAGTCACTCTTTTCTTTTTTGAACGGACATCATCCTCTGCCATACCATGCCAAAATAGGAGACATATAAATGGTGCGGGGGGAGGGATTTGAACCCACGTACCACTAAGGACTGGGACCTAAACCCAGCGCAATTGGCCTGGCTATGCGACCCCCGCACAAACACCTCTGGACCGCACATTTAATAATAGAATAGGTCATGCACCACAATGTTCAAAGATATCAAAAAGAAAGCTGAAAAAAAGGTTGCGGAAGCGAAAGACGTTACGGCCAATATGGGAAGTAAAATTACAGATCAGGCCAGAAACTTAGGTGAAAATGCTACAGACTTGGCTACTGGTGCTGTAAAAACTACTACGGATGTTGCTACGTCAGCCGGAAAAATGGCAAGAGGAGCGGTAGACACAGCCATAATATCTATAGCTACTAAAATTGTCGTACGGTCAATGAAGAAAGTGGGTAGCAGAGGAACTTCTTATATTAGCGATGATGGCAAATATGGGATTTTTGTAGACAGAACATGGGAAATGCTACCTTTGCCTGTAAGACTTGTTGGAAGAGAATCGCTGGGGTATGACACTGCTATGTTCACCTTGAGAAATGCCGTGTTTGGTAATGACAAGTCTGATTTGGAAGTTAATAAGAAAGATGAAGGGATTATAAAAAAGACTATAATGGGCATGTTCCAGAAGTGACGGAAAATGTCTGTAATCTTCTGTAAAGAACTCTCAAAGAAATATGATGATGTACTAGCTCTAAATGAAGTGGAACTCAGTATTGAAAAAGGAGAATTCTTCGGATTGTTGGGGCCTAATGGGGCTGGAAAAACGACCCTGCTCAAAATACTAACCGGGCAATTGAAAGCTACAAAAGGCAAGGCAGAGGTTCTAGGCCTGGATGTTGAAAACGACGTATTGGGAGTAAAAAGAAAAATAGGAATCGTACCGGAGCAAGAATCTCCACCCAGTTTTCTGACACCTAGAGAAGTATTAGAGATGGTTGTGGCGATTAGAGAAATTGAAAAACCAGAGATAGAAAA
>CAZXZT010000078.1:0-5023 GCA_964645695.1 uncultured archaeon | reverse complement strand
AATTATTGACCAGCATGGATGGTCTTGAGAATCTGGAAGGGGTCATAATCATTGGAGCAACTAACAGACCTGAGATCATAGATTCTGCCCTGCTTAGACCAGGAAGATTTGACAGAATGATACTGGTGAGCGAACCGGACGAGGACGCCCGAAAGAAAATTTTGGAGATCCATACGAAATCAATGCCCCTGAAAGGGGTGAACCTCAGAAATCTAGCCAAAAGCATGGTCGGTTATACTGGCGCCGATATTGAGGGAGTAGTTCGAGAGGCTGCAATTCTGGCACTTCGCAAGAATCCAAAGGCTAAGGAAGTTACAATGAAACATTTTGAAGAAGCCCTTGAACAAGTTGCACCCTCAGTTACGGAGGATACCGTAAAATACTATACGGAGCTGGGCAAGAAACTGAGAACCCGCTCACGAAGAGACCAAAGACGCAGTGAAGCGGATCTCTACATGTAAAATGGAAATAAGGCTATCTGATCTCAGGGATAAGCAGGTAACTACTGTTTCTGGAGAGCGTTTAGGACATATATCTAACGTCATACTGGATTCCGAGTCCGGAGAACTGAAGACTCTGGTTATATCTTCAGAAGGCGAAATACCAGAGGGATATGAAGTAGATTCGGATAATATGTTAAATATCCCCTTTGAAACGGTCCGTTCTGTCAAGGACATGGTAATGGTGAAAATTTGAATCTGGAGAATCTCCCCAATCACGAAAGAATAACCGCAGGATTCTACTACTTCCTGATACCCCTAGCCCTTGCTTTCTGGATTGGCTGGGGTATAAAATTCGGGGTCTGGTGGGATATTGGACTGTATGCAGTCCTGATTGTAATGCTTGGTTTTGGTTTGATTGGCGGGTTTGTCTATGGAAGGGCCAAATAAATCTCTTCCATCAATCTTATATAGTCAGTACTAAAATCTCAGAAAGCTTGTGTTGTTTTTGACTATCTAGAACCACAAGAGGTGCAAAAATGGATGTAACAAATATCTGGATTGTAGCTTGGATTCTGGCGCTAGGTTTTGCCTTCTGGAAACTGAGGTGGGTAGAATCACAAAGTCAGGGTAATGATCAAATAGTGAGAATTGCGGGACACATCCGCAATGGTGCCATGGCTTTCTTGAACAGAGAATATCGAGTTCTAGGAATTTTTGTTGGTGTTGTTGCCATACTACTTTTCTTGGCATATAATGGCAAGGGCCAAGGAATAATTGCACTAGCGTTCGTTTTTGGGGCCTTTTGCTCAGGACTTGCGGGTTTCATAGGGATGTGGTCTGCAACCGCCTCGAACAGTAGGACCACAAATGCGGCCCGAACAAGTTTGAACGACGCCCTAGTTGTAGCTTTCTCGGGTGGTTCTGTGATGGGAATGTGTGTGGCAGGACTTGGTGTGATGGGATTATCGTTGCTTTTTATATTTCTGGAAGGTCCATTCGAAAATCTGGATGATAGATTGTCTATAATGGCTGGGTTCTCACTGGGAGCTTCTTCAATAGCGTTATTCGCGAGAGTTGGAGGTGGAATTTACACTAAAGCTGCCGATGTTGGAGCCGATTTGGTTGGTAAAGTTGAAGCGGGAATACCTGAAGATGATCCGCGTAATCCTGCAACTATAGCCGATAACGTAGGAGATAACGTAGGAGATGTTGCAGGAATGGGTGCAGACCTGTTCGAATCCTTTGTAGGTGTGATTATTGGGGCCATGGTATTGGCTGCAGCACAGAATTCTACCGAATTAGTACAACTTCCTCTGACTCTGGCGGCTGCAGGTATATTTGTTTCAATTATAGGAACCTTTCTCGTAAGGACGGAGGAGGGAGGAAATCCACAAACTGCTCTTAACAAGGGACATTTTGGAGCTGCATTCCTTATGCTAATAGCATCCTATTTCATTATAGATGAATTAAGCACAAACGGCAAATTCATGTGGGATGAAACTACATCATATAGTGTAATGGACCTATTTCTGGCTACTGTCGTAGGTCTGACCTCCGGAATTCTGATTGGACTATTCGCTGAATATTATACTGCCGATGACAAGACGCCTGCTCAGGAAATCGCTGAAGCTTCTAAAACGGGTTCAGCCACCAACATAATTTCCGGATTAGGGACGGGAATGATTTCAACCGCTCTACCTGTAACTACGATTGCCTTGGCAATGCTTTTCTCTTATGAATTTGCAGGATTGTATGGCATTGGCATAGCGGCTCTGGGTATGCTGGACACAATTGGAATACAATTGGCAGTTGACGCATACGGACCTATAGCCGATAATGCTGGAGGAATCGCTGAAATGACGGGATTGGAGCCCAAGGTCAGGGAACGTACGGACAAATTGGATGCTGTGGGCAATACTACTGCTGCTATTGGTAAAGGTTTTGCAATTGGTTCAGCAGCATTAACGGCACTGGTGCTTTTTGCAGCATTTACCACAAAAGCTGAGATTGATACTATAAATTTGCTTGAACCAAGGGTATTGGCTGGACTATTCATTGGAGGTATGTTGCCATTCGTATTCGCTGCTTTCTCTATGCGGGCAGTAGGAGATGCCGCATTTGAAATGATTGAAGAAGTACGAAGACAATTTCGAGAAATAGATGGGCTTTTAGAAGGAAAGGCAGAAGCCGATTTCGAGAGGTGTGTTGATATTTCCACACAGGCTGCAATCAAAAGAATGGTTGCACCGGGGTTGTTGGCAGTATCTACACCAGTTTTGTTTGCAATCATTTTGCCTGCTTCGAACATTGTGAGTGAAGCCGAAGGATTTCAGATGTTGGCAGGAGTACTGGCCGGTGTAACTGTTTGTGGTGTTTTAATGGCCATTTTCATGGCAAATGCTGGTGGAGCGTGGGACAACGCCAAGAAATACATAGAAGGTGGTGCACATGGTGGTAAAGGTTCAGATGCTCATAAGGCAGCTGTCGTTGGTGACACTGTAGGTGACCCCTTCAAGGATACTGCTGGCCCCAGCTTGAACATTCTAATTAAGCTGATGTCTGTGGTAAGTTTGGTTTTAGCTGGAATTTAAGGAGTTCGTTTATAGAGGTGCCTACTCCGGAAAAAAGATGTACTACCTGCACACTAGAGATGACATGGTTCGTATTCCTCCTGACAGACTGGATGAGGATATAGATAAGGTAACCATGGAACTAGCCCATCAAGCTTTTGAAGGAAGGATGGGGCCAGATCAGAAATTGGTAGTGCTGATAACAAATCTCGAACTAAGAGGAAATAGTAGAGTTGTACATGGTGATGGGGCTGTCTATCAGCCTGTTAGGATGGATATGTTATTGTTCGATGTCACGATCCAGGAAATAATTGAAGGTGTTGTGGATCAGATAACTGAATATGGGGCTTTCATCAGATTTGGACCTTTGGATGGACTTCTGCACGTATCTCAAGTACAGGATGACCACATAAACACAGACGTAGGGAATCAGAGATTAATTGGTAAGGAGTCAAAAAGGGAACTTCGTGTAGGAGATAAAGTCAGGGCCAGAGTAGTAACCATATCAATTAATGAGATCTCACCACGTGAATCTAAAATTGGATTGACCATGAGGCAACCTGGATTAGGAAAACATGAATGGATTGTCGAAGATCAAAACAAAGCCGCCGCAGTTGGTGAATGATGAGTGATTTCGCCTGCAAGGAATGCCATCTTATTTTAGACGATAAGACATGCCCAAGATGCCCCGAAGCCGAAGTATCTAGGGAATGGCAGGGGTACGTAGAGGTCCTAAACCCTGAAAAATCTGAAATAGCTAAGGAAATGGGTATACTAACGCCAGGCCGTTATGCCTTGCGTGTACGCTAGATGTACTGGCTAAAGTCTGAGATGGCTGAAGAATTGAAAGATACAAATAACAGGATTTATGAAGATGCACCTGATGAACTGAATGATGCCAAGTACATTGTAACCGTAGGCGATATATGTACTATAAAAATTAATGAACAATTACGAATGCCGAATCTGAGTGTAATCGACTTCAAGACAAAAAGGCACAAAACATTATCATTGGAACAAAAAAAAATCATGGAAACGATTGGCGACAGAACCGTCAATGTCAGTAATGACGCTGGAACGATCTCGGATGAACTATGGAACGCCATTGAAGCTGCAATCTCTGATAATATAAGAACAAGAATAGTAGTCCAGGGCGAAGAGGATCTGGCAACTCTGGCTGCAATAAGTCTTGCAGACATAGGAGCGAAGGTAATTTATGGGATGCCCGACAAAGGTATGGTAGTAGTTGATGTAGATCAACATTCCAAAAAGAGGGTTAATCACCTTCTGGAACGCATGCTGGTGAAATAAAATGGAACTGGAAATAGAAGAAAAAAACGATAATCCGATCCTGCAAAGACAGGAGATTCAAATAGTAATCAAGCACGAGAATAAAAGTACGCCCAAGAGAAACGATGTTATCCAGAGCCTAGTCAAGGAACTTAAAGCGAAAAAAGACCTGATTATTATAGATCACCTGAAGAACAAGTATGGAAAGGCAGAAACTCGAGGATATGCCAAAATCTATTCAAATATTGATGCGCTTAATCGAATAGAGACAAAACCGTCGATTGCCAGACAAAAACCATCTGAGAAAAAAACCCAGAAGGCTAAGGAAACCAAAAAAGAAGAGAAAGATGAATCCCCGAAGGAAGAAAAGCCCGTTGAAAAGTCAGCTGAAGAAGAAACTCCATCTAAAGAGGAAAAGGCGGAATAATGGGTAAAATTGAACAATATGAAGTGGCCGATGGAAAATTGAAAAGGAAAAGAGAATTCTGTCCAAAGTGCGAACCTGGTGTTTTTTTGGCTGAGCACAAAAACCGCTCTTCATGTGGGAAATGTGGCTACACGAAGATGAAAGAATAATCTCAGGAACCCAAAACAGAACGCAGGTCCTCCTGAAGGATCCATATTATCAGTATTACACCCAGAAAAAGCATTCCTTGTGAGATTATGGCCACTACTTTGAACAGTCTTTCACGCTTTTCTGAATCATCAAACTGCTCCTGT
>CAZXZT010000077.1:0-5026 GCA_964645695.1 uncultured archaeon | reverse complement strand
GGACTTGGAGGTTACTCAAGGGTTCCTATCGTTGCAGTGGCAAACCGAAATGCGATGGCCGCCACGGCAGCTGCTTTCCTGTTGCTTTTCGCAGGAGTGTCATTCCTGTTACTATGGGAAACAACCGAAACCTCGCAGATTACGGTTGACGGGGACAGCAGTGACTGGAACGGTATTGGAAAAACCGAACAGCAGACTGGAAATGTCGATAACGCTAATGTGGATATAGTATCAACTGCAGCGATGTCGGATTCGGTCTATCTTTCAATCCTGACCGTGACGGAGGATCCACTGTTCTCCTCTACGGAAGGATACACTCTGAGGATTCTGATTGATTCTGACGACAATCCTGAGACTGGTTACTCACTGCCATCTGTCGGAGCAGACCAAATGATTGAGATTTACGGAAAGGTAAACACGATAATGAGTTCGGTGCTGTACACGTTCAATGACAATCGTGACAGTAGCGACTGGAACGGTTTCTCTGCACTATCTACAGCAAATACAAGAGCGCTGGGAGACACTGTGGAAACGCAGGTACCGCTCTTCGATCTTGGTGCCTCTGACGGGGATGAAATGAAAATTGTCTGGCAATCCTCAGACGGCAAGATCACCGACCTAGCGGACAATATTGTCAGCCTGAACGGCGAGAGTTCATCAATTTCGGAGGCTATCGACTCCCTGATGGAAGATTCGAACACCGCGAATGAAGGACAGGGCGTAGTTATTGACGGTTATTTTGGTGACTGGAGCAATGTCAATAAACAGTTCGACATCATATCCAATACAGAATCGGATCATGTTGATCTGGAACAATATGCGTCCGTGAACCAGAACGAAAACACGTTCGTTTACATGAATGTCAAGGGCAACATCCTGAACGGGATTGCTATACCGACATACAATGCCAAATCAATGCCTGAATTGAGGACCGGATCTACGGGCGATACTGAACCCGCAGGCGTCTCGAACCAGGAATCGACCCCTCTGCCAGTTATCAGTAGCGAGGACACCATCTACGTCCTTATTGATACGGACAGAGATTCATTGACTGGATACTCATCCATTGGGATGGCTATTGGTGCTGAGAAGATGGTTGAGATCAAGGGACACTACGGAATCATAACTCAGAGAGCAATCAAAGATTGGACTGGTTCGGACCACGGTGACTGGGAATGGACTACTGGTGAGCTTATCGATGCCGCAGCAAGCGGTAGCGAGATCGAGCTGGAGGCCACAGACGGTGACTTATGGATTCATATTGTAGGCTGGAACGGCGACGAGGATACTTCGCTCTCGTTCGATGCGGTAGAAGACTCGGCGAGATACGTGATTGATAATGCGGATTCTTTTACAGACGGTTACTGGAGCTTCAATAGCGACCTTACGGACGGCAGTTCTAACAACAGAGATTTGGCATTGGTTGACGGTTCGGGAAATGCTGAAAGAACTTCCTCCGGGAAAATGGGACATGGACTTGAGCTGGATGGTGGAAATGGTGAAGATTACGCCTGGGATGAGAATGGTCCTAACTTGGACATGAATGGCGACTGGAGCATGGAGGCCTGGATAAACCTTGATGACAATGATGACGGGACGATTATCTTCATTGGTGACAAGGACGGCGGGCAGGACGCTAATGAGATATCATGGACTGTGAGAACTGGTGGACAGATGCAGATAGTTTTTGATGACGGTAGTAACAATAACAAACACGAATCTACAACCGCTGCCTCCATGGACGCCGACAAATGGTACCATGTGGCCGTCACGCATGACGGTGTTTGTGATGTAGACTTTTATGTTAACAACAACAGAATCGAGGAGGACTCGTCCTTCTGTGCTGCCTCTGGCTTCGTAGGAGCGACGGATGTGGTGCTCGGGGCCAGCGATTATGATGATGCTGGGATTGGTACTGGCCATGGCGACTTCGATGGGACCATGGACGAGGTAAGGATCGTCAACTACGAGAGGAAAGCGTTTGGTGGTGGACTGATGATTGCTAAGGTGGATCCTGATACTGAGGAGATAATCATCTACAACAGCGCTGGTGCCAGTGTAGATGTAAACGGTCTTGAAATCTGGACGGGCACAGGAAGTACCCGATGCGGAGGCGTTGAGATGGCGGTTGCCACACTAACAGCCGGTGACGGGGTTCTGGGCGGTAGCGACACCCTATCGACCTTTACTGATTGCACAATCGCCAATACTGACGGCATACGACTTGTTGACAATGACGGAGATAATGATAATTCTGGAGATACTTCGGAGCCTGGAAACGATAAAGCCTACATCATAGATGCAGTCTGCTGGGGAACCAGTGCGGACAATGATTGTAACAGTGATTCTGACCCAATGATTCTGGCGAGTGTTTGGAATGACGATGGATTCGTTTCATTTACCACGCAAGACTTTCTTCAGTTAAAAGTGCTGGGCAACAATGATGATGGATCTGGGGACTGGGAAGCGATACCTGAGTTCTCGACCCTGCTTATGCCCGTAGCCTCCGTACTGATGATCGTAGGATTCAACTACTACAGAAGAAAAGACGACGTTGAAGCTTAGATACGGCGCCATCTGGTGCCTTCAGGAGTGTCCTGGACCTCTATACCCAATTCGGCCAGTTTGTCTCTTATTGAATCCGAAAGGGACCAGTCCTTGGCGACCCGGGCCACATCGCGTTCAGCAATCAGTTGCTTGATAGAATCAGGGATTTCAGCATCTTCCGGGAACAGGCCCAGAACCTGGTTTCCGTAGTAATCGAAGGTCTTCACCAGTTCCAATCTCAGATCAGAAGTCAAACTGGATGACACATGGTTATTGGCAACTCTGGCTAGCTGGAACAATGAGGCTATGGCCTCGCGCGTGTTGAAATCGTCATTCATTGCTGAGACAAAGTCCTTGCGGCATTGATCTATCGCCTCCTCAAGATCTGCGGGTTTCTCTTTGCCATCCGATTTTTCATCCTTGAAACGGAGGTATGTGCCCTCGAGTCTCTTGTAGGCCGCCATCGATTCCTTCAGATTGGAATCACTGAAGTCAATAGGCGACCTGTAATGCCCGTTCAGGAGATAGAATCTCAGAACAGGAGCGCTGTAGTCCTTCATGACATCCCTGACCAAGAAAAAATTGTCAAGTGACTTGGACATTTTCTCTCTGTCTATTGTTAGAAAACCGGTATGGATCCAGTAGTTTGCCATGGGTGAATGGGTGGTATGGCATTCCGTCTGCAGTATCTCGGACTCATGATGAGGGAATTTGAGGTCAACGCCTCCTCCATGAATATCAAAATGTTTTCCCAGATGTCCCAGAGACATTGCCGAGCACTCGATGTGCCAGCCGGGTCTTCCGAGACCCCAGGGACTCTCCCAGCTGGGCTCGTTCGGCTTTGTTCCTTTCCACAATACAAAGTCAGAGGGATGGCGTTTTCTGCTGTCAACGGCGACACGCGAACCGGCCTCCATGTCCTCGATTCTTTGGCCAGTCAATGTACCGAACATATCGGATGCTGTGGAAATGTCAAAATATACGTCCGGTGAAAGCGCGCCTGCCGCTGGTTCAACTACATATGCGTGCTTCTTCTCAAGCAGATCGGACACAATCTTAATCATTTCCTTTATGAAATCCGTAGCCTTGGGCATGAATGTGGGCGGTCTTACCTGAAGCTTTTCTAGATCCTCTGTCGTCCTTTCAATATATCTGGAGGCGATCTCCTCGGTCTTGCAATCCTCTTCGCTGGCCTTCTGGATTATCTTGTCATCGATGTCCGTATGATTCTGCACAAATGTTACTTCATATCCTGAGTATTCAAGCCAGCGCCTGATGACATCAAAAGAAATATAGGTTCGGGCATGACCCAGATGCATATCATTGTAGACCGTAAGACCACAGACGTACATGCCTACTTTATTACGGTTTAGTGGCTTGAATTCTTCGACCTTGCGGGTGGACGTGTTGTACAACCTAAGCACAACTTTGCAAGGGCAGGAGATTAAAACCGTCTCGCCTTGATAATTCAATGCCAGAACTGCCGGAAGTCGACTCCTATCGCACAGGATTATCCCGCAAAATGAAGGGCTGGAAATTGAAGTCAGGCAGGAAATTATGGTACAGAACCTCAAATTCTGATTTCGGATCAATCAACCAGCAGAAAATAACCGGATTTGACAGAAGAGGCAAATTCCTGATAATAAACTTGGACCGCCATAATATCATCATCCATCTTGGAATGACTGGCAGGATAGATATTGTAAAAGACAAAACGCCAGGACATGCGACTGTGGAATTTGATTTCTACAACGGAAAGAAGATGTGTCTGGTTGATTACCGGAAATTCGGAAGGGTCTGGATTGTAGAGGATGTCAACGAAGTCGTGGGCAACTTGGGCATTGAGCCTCTCGGACGCGAGTTTACTGCAAGAAAATTCAGGACGATGCTAGCAAACCGTAAAGGACGTCTAAAACCGCTCCTGTTGAATCAGAAGTTCATCGCAGGAATAGGAAACTATCTGGCTGATGAAATACTGTTCAGGGCCGGCATACATCCATTGAGAACTGTCAATACGCTTTCTGATGCAGATATAAGACTCCTGCATCGCGCAATCAGGCACATAATAAGAAAGGCCATTGGTTTCGGAGGGACCACCTTCTTGACATTCAGAGGGCCAGAAGGAAAACGCGGAGAGTTCTGGAAGAAGCTACAAGTTTTCAGGAAGACGGATGAACCTTGTCCGCACTGTAAAAGACCCATAACGCGAATTATAGTGGCCCAGAGAAGTACGCATCTCTGTGAAAACAAACAAAAATATATCAAAAATATTGAATAATATTAAATAGAGTGACAACAGTCTGGAGTTCTCGAGGTAGAGAACCATGATGGCTGCTAAGAAAGTATCAAAGAAGATTGTTGTACTCGGTGACCCGGCTGTTGGAAAAACAAGTTTGATTCGCCGATTCGTTATTAATGCGTTTGATGACAAGTACTTGACTACAATCGGAGCTAAGATTGTGAAGAAGGAAGTTCAATT
>CAZXZT010000076.1:0-5043 GCA_964645695.1 uncultured archaeon | reverse complement strand
GCCCTGTCTTTCATCTTCAAGAATTTTAGTAATTCCAGTGCTTTCTCTCTGGCATCCATTATAAGTTCGCCTTGATGTACTAGGGGTTGAGCCACGTTGTCAAGAGCACTAAGATCTGGCAGAAGGTTTGCTTCCTGGAAAATAAAAGATACTGTTTTCTGGCGCATTTTGACCAGATCCACACCTTGAAGGCGTGTTATCGCCGTCCCATTCAGTATTACGCCCCCTGCTGATGGTTGCATCAATCCTCCAAGGCATTTCAGGAGTGTAGATTTGCCTGATCCCGATGGTCCAACTACAGCCACGGCCTCACCTTTCATAACATTTACATGTAAACCTCTCAGCGCAACTACATTACCTTCTATAGACTTTGATTCATACACGTGGTACAAACCACTAGCATGCAGTATCTCATTGTCATCTTGGGAAACCATTCTTTCTATGCGACTCTTTTCAAATTCTTCCTGAGCTTTTGACAATTCTTCTTCTGTATCTCCTTTAACTTTTCCTTGCCCTACCGTGTGTTCAAAAAGTTGACCTTCGCTCATCACTCCCCCTTCAGTATCATTGCCAAATTGGCATTCAATACCTTTCTTGTTGTTAGCACTAATGCAATTATGACTGCAATTAATACAGAGATATTCACTAGTATTATTTCGGCCCATGGCCAGACTAATTCCCTACTGATGGGCGTTGCGTTTCCTAGGAAAATTTGGAATATGTAACCGAAAACAAAGAAGAATCCATTGAATGTTTGAGCGACTCCTACTCCCAGAAGAACTCCAAGAGTCATGCTCACAATAATGATTGAAAGAATTTCGAATAGAACCAGTTTTCTGATCTGATTTGGACTGGCACCTATAGCCTGAAGGATTGCCAATTCTTTGCTTCTTTGATCTAGAACAAGGGACAGAAATACGAAAGCAGAAGCAACCACTGCAACTGATGAGACCATGAATTGCAGGCTCAAGAGGCCCTGCGTACCAAATATGAGTCCGCCATTCGTTTCTACCTCTTCATGAGAAGAGCCCCAATCGTTCGAACTAAAGACAATTTCACTGTTCCCAACTTCCACAGCCACGTTGCCTAGAGCATCCTTGCAGTTCTTGTCGTTCTGGTCGCATAATTCAAAGAACCAAGTAGTCGATACATAGTTGTCAGCTATTGTTGGACCAACCAGTTTTCGGTATGATTTTTCCCCTATGATTATGGAATTACTTGTGTCCGTTGAAGGTATACCTGGAATCCATTGGTGTTCTCCCAAATATGTGACCTGTGTTTCACGATAAGTGCTATTTGCAAAATCTATTTCGGGAAAACCAGTTTCGTTAATTCTGAATTTATATTCAGGATATTCTAAAGTAATCTTGTATTCAAATCCAGTATTATCTGAGTCAAGTTCATCATTATCAGGTAAATCCAGTAGACCAATAGCACCTTCTCCTGCAGTAAATTTGTCGCTAGATAATCCACTTATGGTTTTATCGAGATTACTGTTTGGAACGGCTTGTTTGTCCCAAAGTAGTGTATCATCAGTACCGTCAAATATGACATATGTAGTAACTACTCCCGAACTGCCTTTTGCAGTTGGATACATAGTTCCAATTGATGCACTAGACTCGATTTTTCTGACTTCATCACTATCTATTCTATCTATGGCTGTAATCACGGCTGCTTCAGCTTGCTCCTTAGAAACAGGATCGACAAATTGTACTTGTATGTCGGCACCAATATCTGCAGATGCCGTTCTTTCATCAACATCTGTCCCTGTGTAACCCTGTATTGCAGCTAGAGTTACAATTGACAATGTTAGTAGCATGATAACTGCCAATCTGTTTACAGTATCACTCGATGTTGAATTTGTCAGGCCTCTTTTAATGTCTGATAATAGTGCAGTTTTCCCAAATAGTTTAACTAGGAATTCAGGTCCCTTTGCTCCAATTTTCCCAAGAATTATTGCTCCACCTATCCACAGTAAAAATGGTGCAAAAATCTTGAGAAGACCATTTGTTATGAAATTTGTTACCATACCATCTTCTCCAAATGGCCCCCAACCGCCATTATCTTCAATCCAGATCTCCACACCTGTGAATGCACCTACAGTAAAGCAAGCTAAAGGAATCCAGAACCTTGGTTCAGTTTTTTTCGAGATTTTACTTACACCTTCTACAATTTCTATTGAAAGGAATTCATCAGCCTTATTTTTTCCATAAAACCATGCCACACCAATTGTAGTTATTATTGTGAAGATTAATGCACTTATTCCTAGATTAGCCCAGCGATATTCAGCAAGATCACCGCTACTTTCAAATGACATGAATCCCACTGCCGAAAGTAAATTTGGTACAATTCCTATTGACAATATATAACCACCCAAAAAGGCTATAGTGCTGACTATGACAACCTCAGAGGTAAGCATTTTTCGCAATCCTTCTTGAGTTCCTCCAATAACTCTGTGTATAGCGACTTCCATTTTTCTTTGCTCTAATGATAAAGCTAGTCCATAGATCAATACAGAAAAGGATAATACTACGATTGGAATCATTAAGATGTAATTGAAAACGGCAACAAGTCCCAAGAAGATATTCAGGAAGCCTATGGTTCCAGATATAAGATCTGTGTAAATTAGTTCGACCTGCCCACCTGCGTATCCACCCCACGAATCAACGATTGTACCATTTATTTCGGCTTGAGAACCCAAATACTTTGAATTCATTATGAAATAATCTATTGAATTATTATCCGCGCTCTTAAAGTTCCTTAGATTGGTTGCATTCGTGACAAAACATTGTGCTTTAATCACGTTAGTATTACAATCTATTTCGCTTTGAGACCCGCCTAGGACGCCTACTTTATGTTCAGAGGTTAGTTCTTCTTTTGTTAATGCTGTTGAGCCATTTGATCCATACAGTACGGTTATTCTTTTTCCTGTAACCTCTTGGTACAAGTCATCTAGGTAATCTACAGCAAGATCAGCAGTTTGTGACGGAAGTTTATCTCTATCAAGTGCAAATCCAAGATACCCATGATCGTATTCCATTAGTGTCGTTTTTTGGCTATTGTTCAGGAGATTCGCAGGCACTATTATGGGATCAAATAATATGGTAGGATTTCCTGCGCCTTTTTCCTGATAAATGCCAGCTATCGTAAGATTTGTAACCGTCATATTCTGTCGACAATATTTGTGGCCATTATCCTCAGGTCCATACTCAATATCCTCAAGTTTGCATCCTGTCATTTTTTCGTTAAATGGTTGCACGTCAGTGACATAGGAGAATGTGATTAGATCTATAGTTTCATTAACCTCCACACCAGCTTGACTAGCTAGTTTTGAAGGCAGAATTATAGCTCTATTAGCTGTCGCTATCCCTCCATTTGCTGGCCATTCACCATATATTATATCTTTTGAATGCCTGTCTCCCAGCTCTCCATCCCAGATTCCATCACCATAAAATCTAATTATTCTCTCGTCATTGATAGGTGGTCCAGAACTCAATGCTTCTGGATAATCCAGACTCACATTGGCCCAATTCCCACTTTCACCTTTGATTTCCTCAACATTAAGGGGTTGAGGTGTTATAAATCCTGAATCAAAAAATGGATTATCAACTCTAATCCCCTGTCTACCAAATACAAGGCCACAGTCTTCAAATTCAGGTTTTTGAACTAATTCATCACAAACCGATTCCCAGACTCCCGTATCGTTTGTTCGTCCAACATTGTATTCACCAGGATCCTCTCGGAAATCAATTTTACCATCAAAAAGCAGGTCCTCAATACCATCTTTTAGTGCAGCTTTGGAAAGTCCATTTCCGTAGGCAAAAACAGTAGTAATTACTAGTGATGCCAGGAAAACACCAGCTATGACTGCAATGGCTCTTTCTCTCCCTCTCCATACCCTCTGAGCGACTATGGGTACTGTTGAGGGGAGACTTCTTATTTTATCGAATAATTTTGTAGCCTTAATTATTATCCAGGTAAACAAGGGTCTGAAGATTTTTGTACGCAACCGTTCAAGAATTCTATTAGCCATTGTTTTTTTCCTCCTCCACGCCCCATGCATCTTTGATGTTGGATGCTGCTGTCAGACCATCTTTCAGAAGTAGCATTCTATCCGCTTTAGTTGCTAACATCGGATCATGCGTGACCATCAACACAGATACTGGATTCTTCCTGTCTGAGGCAAGTTCCTTGAACAATACCATGATGTCCTCACCGCTTTTCACGTCTAGATTCCCGGTTGGTTCATCAGCTAGTAATAATGGTCGAGAACCTGCAATGGCTCTTGCGACGGCAACTCTCTGTTGTTGCCCTCCTGAAAGCTGTCCAGCGATAAAATCCATACGATCTTCTAGGCCCACTTTAATCAGCGTCTTTCTTGCTTCTTCTTCGGATTTATCCTTTGACACTCCGGTTATTTCGAGTGCTAGAGCCACATTGTCTATTGCCGTTAATTGTTCTAGTAGGTGGAAGTCCTGAAAAATCCATCCAACACCATATCTTCTTACGTCAACAACTCCACTCGGATCTTTAGTGCCATAATCATATCGGTGCATTCCTGAATCAATAGTTATGGAACCCGAATCTCCTCTCAATAACCCTCCAATAATGTTTAGTAAGGTTGATTTCCCGCATCCAGAGGGTCCCATGAGAGCAACCAATTCACCTTTTTTCATTGAGAGATTTATGCCTTTCAGAACTTCTAATCTTCTTCTTCCTGATCCGAATCCCCTCTTTAGCTCTTTAATATCTAATAATGTCACTTATATCTCTCTCAATTCTGACGATATTAATTATGAAATACAGTATATAAAATATTACTGAGACTAATCTGAATTGGCGACCTGGATCTTTTTTGTGTACGTTCTGATAGCATTTTCCATACTAAGTTCTCCCACCAGTATTTGATGTGCTAATTGCTTGTCTATGGTAACTAGTCCCTTTGATAATCTTCTCGATTCTTGTTGAATCCATGCTATCTCACCATTTTTTGGCTTATAGATTAGGGGTGTCTTGGTCATTTCTTTTCTGAGCGCGATTCTA
>CAZXZT010000075.1:0-5176 GCA_964645695.1 uncultured archaeon | reverse complement strand
TGCGTATCCCGGTAATGCATTACCTAAAATTAGTAGACTTCCTATTATATAATAATCCTTCATTATGAACATCCCTGAAGTTGAGATAACGACAAGGTACATTACGTAGATATAGATCTCTGTTATTTTCATGGATTCCTCTCGATTATTGTTTCCGTTATTTCAGGACCTATCCCGGACAACCACAGTATTGATAGGATTGTGATAGGGAAAATTTGCATTGCAAAATCATCATCGAACCATTTTAATTTTGGTTTTTCGGAAAGTACTGCAATTGCACTTCCTAATATTGAATAGAATATTGCGCCAGTAATTATCTGGTATATCGCAAAACTGCACATCAGACCAAGTCCAAGCCCCCAGTTTTCTCCAAGTCTGCGATTTGCTTCTCCAATTACCGGATCTGTATAAGCTACCATGATTATTGTGGCAATTGCTAAACTTTGGGGAAATGCGCCCATTTCGTAAAATCCCAATATAATGAACGTGCCACTAGCAAACCACACAAAACCAGCCACCCGATTTTTTTCGTAATCACGCATTCCGAATAGGTGCACGTTTTTTTTCAAACGCATGTATTCAATAAGCAATATTATTGCCCACAGTAGTATTACGAGATAAATTCTTTCGAATCCTGCTATTTTTGAGGGGAATAAAAAATATATCACAAAGCAGGCTGCTACTGTATGGTTGAACCGTCGGTATATTTTCTCGTCAAACATCTGGTCTCGGTCCAGATTAGAGCCGGTCTTAGATATGTATATCTATGTTCAGGAATTGGGCCATTTCCTTGTATCTGCTTCGAATGGTAACTTCCGTTAAATCTGCTGCTCTAGCTACGTCCTTTTGCTTTCTTCGTTCATTATTGACTATTGAAGCAATATAGACAGCAGCCGCGGCTAGGGAAATAGGTACCGAATTGGTAAGTGGAACGTCCTGTGCAGCCCTAAGAAGATCCCTTGCAGCACCTTCCACTTTTGGAGACAAATCCAGTTTTGAACATATTCTGGGCAGGTAATCCTCTGGCAGAGGTGGCATTGAATGCATTTTCAAGGCTTTGACCATTACCTGATACGTACGGGAAATTTCTTTTCGCGAATATCTGCTGTGCCGGCTTATTTCGGTCAATGTTCTAGGTACGCCTTCCTGTCGGCAAGCGGCATACAACGCAGCACAGGCTACCATCTCTATTGCCCTGCCACTAAGTGATTGTTCCTGTATGGCTCTTCGATATATGAATGCCGCTGTTTCCTGAATTCTCCTGGGCAATTTCAGATTAGTCGCGACGGCCTGCATTTCTCGCATGGCCACGGCCATGTTTCTCTCGGCCGATTTGGAGGCTCTGGCCCGTCTTTGCCATTTCCTCATCCTAAACAGCATAGACTGGTTTCGGTTAGATATAGATCTTCCGTAATAGTCACGATTTGTTGGTGAGATCTCTGTTGAAAGCCCTTTGTCGGGAAGAGTAGTGGACATTGGAGGTCCAGCTCTGGCTAGAGCGTTTTCCTGTTGCATGTCGAAGGCTCTCCATTCAGGTCCCGTATCTACAATATTCTCCTCTAGGACTAGACCGCAGTCAGCGCAAACTATCTCAGCATGGTCATAATCTCTTTTGAGATGCGTGCTTTTACAATCAGGACAATCCGTTATTTCATCCACATTGTCTTGGTCGGTTTTAGAAGTCATTTTCCTAACCCTCCTCTGGGGTTTCTCGTTGATTGAGACCACTATAAAAGGCTTTCTGTACCCTTTAAGGTTAATTTATTGCTAAGTTGCCTTTCCATTACTATTCCATCACACCCATCCTGGTAGTAGCAAGGAAGCACGTCTACGCCAGAAAAACTCAGTTTGCGGTAGAAATTTATTGCATCAGAATCTTTTCTTACTTCCAGAGTAACTTTTCGTACTCCATGGATTTTGCTTTTCTCGATCATTTTGTTCAGCAGTTGCTTTCCAAGCCCCTGTCCCTGAAATTTTTTATCCAGTGCTAAAATGAGAACGCGCAATTTTTCATTATGCAAAATCGCTCCGCATCCAAACCATATAATATCATTATCATTCTTTACTATTAAAAAGCCTTCAGGCCATCTCTGGTGGATATTAAGGAAAACCTTCGCTTCGTAGTTTTCTGTGAGGTTCTCATCCAGAAACAGTAGCATCTGTTCTAGGTCCGGCACCTGGAATTTCTCGATATTCATAGCTCTGTCAGCTGGATGTTCCCTGAGGTGGTACAACTCGAGACGTAGCTTTTTTCAAGATACGTTGCTTTTCCGGTGCCCTGACTTGAAAATAGGTAGTAGTAAGAGTAAAGATCATCTCCATTTCCATTATCAACCCAGTCCGATATTCGATAGGGGGGCATCCATAAAAAGTATGAATTTGCAAGATCAATACTCACCACGATTGAGGTTCCATCTTTCAGGGGGACTAGTGCGTTGACCCATGCATGACCTCCCCAGTCCTCCAGATTACAACTTCCTTTGTCATCGATAAACGCCGGTATTTTTCCCAGTTCCAGCCAAGCTGGGATTCCGGCAGCTCTTGCAATTGACGAGAACAGTATGGAAAAATCATCGCAATCGCCATATCCACTTTCCATACTTTCCGGGCAACTTTTTGGAATTGATGACGCTTGATAAATGTATCCCGAACTGATGTAGTCGAATATATTTCTTAGAATCTGGATTACGTTCCCCTCAGTGCCGTTTGTCATTTCTGATGCCAGATTCTGGATTTCGGGCAGGCTGGGTTCAATAAGCCATTCATCGCCCAGATAAATATCATAACCTTCTGGCATATCTTCTACAGTTCCAGAATCATCAACGGTAAGATCTGGCCTGATGGTATTGATGGTTATTTCGTATTCAACTGATACATAGGCCTGTTCATTTCCGTTCAATTCTCCGGACCATCTCATTCTTCCTACTTCATTTTCTTCGAATTGGGGATTTACATTAATTTCACCTACTTCTTGCCAGAGATTTGTACTCTGCTGGGGCCAGGATGGCCTGTTTTCCGGTTTGCTCAGAATTAGTTCATATTCGGAAGATTGGCCATTTTCCAGATAGATTGTAAAATTTCTTACTAAACTGAGGGTAATACTCTCAGGTATATTGTAGTAGGGTGTATTCATCTCATCCCAGTAGTCCAGACTTCCACTCATCAGTGATTGAGTCTGAGGAGCCATCAGTAGACCAGCCACTAGTAGCAGTACTATTGTCTTTTTCGGTATGTATTCAGATAATCTGGTTGATGGAACAGGCGGGATAATCTTTTCCGGTACTGGTTTTTTGGTTGTGGTTTCAGGTTTAAATTGGGTAAATGCATCCTCGTGACCTGGAATCGGTGAATCGCAGTTCCCGCACTTGTAAGCCCCTTCGTTCAGGACAAAACCACAGGTATCACAAAGGCGCATTATGTGTGAATCAGGGTCCTGTTAAATAAAATTATAGAGATTCGGATCTGCTTAATCTGATTTCATTCAATATAAGCAATACCAGTCCGATTCCAAGAACATAGGCACTAGTCTGCCTGTCGATGGCATCAGCTATTTCCACAACCATGACGGTCAGTATACAAGCCAGTATGACTCCCCATTTCGAGATCTGGATTGCGTTCTTATCTTCAGCGTCAAAATACCTGATAAGACCAGCTGCTGATTGAAAACCCTGAGTTTTCTTTTGCTTTGCCATGACTTTTCGACTTGGCAGTATTATATAAAATTTAGTAGCATAATTATAATAGGGGATTGCACTGAATACAAAGCCAGGTGTAAGAGGTGTATTGTCGTATGTGTGTGGATGTTCATGGTCTGACTCCAACTAGATTGAATGAGCCAGCTGAAGCTGAATATCTGGTGTCTCAC
Source organism: uncultured archaeon (assembly GCA_964645695.1). Classification (GTDB taxonomy): domain Archaea; phylum Thermoplasmatota; class Poseidoniia; order MGIII; family CG-Epi1; genus CG-Epi1. The sequence goes on along the minus strand of CAZXZT010000075.1, from coordinate 1,311 downwards.
TGCTATCAGGCAGATCTTAGACATAAGCACGAAGAGAATCAGGGTTTTGTTCATCCGATGTGTGGGCCATGCGTTGAACGTATCAGAGCCAATCCTGATTTATACATATTTTCAGTATACAGTCTGAAACTTGAAGAATTAAATAATCCGGAGGATGAAAATGAGTAATTTTGAAGAGAACGTTGAGAAATTAAATATACGAGGAATAATTTTATCCTCAGTAATGACCGCATTTGGTCTAGTTGTGGCATTGGCTTGGAAGGACACAATCAATGCTACAGTGACATATTTGATGCCAGATAATGATGATGGTACTCTGAAGGGAATGTACATTACAGCGGTGGCGGTTACTGTTCTGGTTATGGGTCTGGCAATTCTGGTCCTGAAGCTCAATACTAGGGTAGAGAAAGAAATTGAGCGCGTTCAATCGTATTTTGATGATGATGATGACGAGAATGAAGAAGAGAGTAAAGATCCCTAAGGTGTTGTTATAGGATCTATAGTAGACCCACTAAAGAACAAAATAACCACAGTATTAAATTAAATAAAAACGTCAGGGGAGTATAGCAAGAAGGTGGAATGAAATTATTGGGTTTTTTATATTTTGTGACAGGGGGAAGAAAAGAAGGCTAAGACAGGCCGGATGAGGAAGTCTGATTTTGGAAATCAGCTACGACGGGCCAAGAAGACGAAAATTGCTAATAAAAGAAACACTGCCATCGTAATCAAGCCTTTCAGTGGAAAGTAGTCTGAAGCAAGTGGGAGATAGTTGACGACAATTGCGCTATGGGCAATTTGTACTGCCAACAGAATTCCGCACACTGCTGAGATAAATGCCGTGATTGTCGGCAAAGAGCCCTGCTTGCTAACGAAAAGCAGTCCGGCAGTTACAAGTCCGAAGATGCCGGCCAGAATACCTAAATAAACTGGAGGATGCTCCAAGTCTTCTACGGGTTTAAACTGTTCAATTGTAGAGAACAGAAGGACACTAGCCAGCAAGGTGTACAGGCTGAATAGAACGTAAACTATGGCGATTATCATGAGCCCAGCACCAGAAGTGGAGGTCTCTGCCCTCCCATCTGACCTTGATGGCGTACTAGTTTCGTACTGGCTCAGAATCTGGTCCAGCTCTTCTTGTGCAAGCTCTTTGCCCATATTGATTAAATGATTCCTGATTATATACGCCTTACGTCAACAGGCCGGATGAGGAAGTCTAACTCTATTTCCACTTGATGTTGCAACCCATTGAGGGAATCTGATCAAAGTCTATTTTGTCTCTATTCAGGACTGCATCAATCGCCATTCTCAGTT
>CAZXZT010000074.1:0-5178 GCA_964645695.1 uncultured archaeon | reverse complement strand
TACCTTGCCCACCCATACAATTAGACCCACCAAAGAACAAAACAACCACAGTATTAAATTAAACAGAGGCGTCAGTGTGAAAGGATATGGTAGATCAAGATAGTGAAGAATATCGGAAGTGGAAATATGGAAGCAATGAAGCTGAGGCTAATCTTAAACAGCTAAATTGCCCTAGAGGATGTGGAAACCTGACTGGTACTCTTCAAGAGAACCGTAGATCCGATGTATGGACTATCAAAATAGTCTGTGATACCTGTGAAGGAATATTCGTAAATCCACAGCAATTCATAAAAGGCGAAAAACAACTGAAACGATTCATAGAAGAAAAAATCCCTAGTGAAATAAAAACGAACTTGAAATGTCCAAATTGTTCTGAAGAAATGTTGGAGATTAAATTAGAATATGATAAAATATATTCGGAATCAACAGGGTTAGGTTCAAAGATAGCAAAGGCCCCCCTGAGCGGCGACGCATTCGGTGCGGCGATGAGTGGAGGACCATCAGGAATTCCGTTTGTTCCTGTTGTTATTGTAGCGGCCGCGGCAATTGGATTGACAGTGGGCGTAACTGAAGCTGCACTAAGAGTTCCCGGCAATATAGCCAAAAGGAAAAAAAATCAAGAAGAAATGGAGATACACGGGCAAGAACTTGCTATTGATATGTGCAAACCATGCAACAGCTTCTGGTTTGATAAAAATGAAATCGAGCGTTTTTATGACGCTCAATACAAAGTGACTTCAAGCGGGCATCAAAGCTAATATACTGCATTCAATGCGAGAATATGGTTGATTTCAAGGCTTTCATCAAGGGCGAGGCCGTCAAGATGATTAAGGATCCCAAAACTGGACAGGAAAAATGGGTTCCCATGGACTATGATGAGTCCGAGGAATCTGAATAATTATCTTGGAATTAGCCTTTATTTCTGGTTTTCTTATTAGTATTTCACTAATTCTTGCGCTTGGCCCACAGAATGTGTTCGTACTTAGGCAAGGGTTACTGAGATCACATGTCTTCGTGGCCTGTTTGGTCTGTTCCATTTCTGACGCCCTGCTAATTGCTGCAGGAGTTTTGGGCGTTGGAATCTTTATCTCGGAAATAGAGGAATTGGCAATATGGATGTCTGTAGGCGCGGCGTTGTTTCTGATATTCTATGGATGCTTGAGAATCAGATCATCCATGGATCCTAAAGGAATGGAAGTTGAAGAGGGCGAATCCCAGGATATGTGGTCGACAATTCTGGCAGGTCTGGCATTCACTTATCTTAATCCGCACGTGTATGTGGATACTCTGCTACTCATAGGCGGTGCCTCCAGCAGATATGTTGGTGATGAAAGATTGATGTTCGGAATAGGTGCAGCTACTGCATCATTTGTATTTTTCTTTTCATTGGGATACGGGGCCAAGCAACTATCGCCAATATTGAACAATCCTGAATCGTGGAGAATTATTGATTTATTTATTGCTGGAGTAATGTTTACCGTGGCTGGAATCCTTCTGCTTCCCTATCTATACTAAATTATTCAGAATCTCTTTCAGAGAGGCTAGAAAAAAATCGATTTGTTCCGGAGTGTTATCAATATGGGGAGAGACTCGAAGTAAACCAGAACGATTTGTAACCAGAATTCCATATTCATCTTGTAACCGTTTCACTACATCGCCAGTATCAAAGTCTGCAGGTATTCTGAGACTAACTATTGCACTGCGTTCGTCATCATTAGTCGGTGAAGCGATTCCAAGCCCGATTTCCAGAGCTCCATCAATTAACATATTGGCCAATTCAATATCATGTTCCCAGACTTTCTGCATTCCAATATTGGATATTTCTTCAATTGATGTCGCGAGTCCCAGTACGGCACCGAAATGGATCGTAGTGAATTCAAAGCGACTGGCATCGTCTGGAAATTCAAGGCGGTCGGCTTTCATATCCCAGATATCCCTGTGACTGCGAAAACCAAGTAATCCAGGATAAAGCGACTGAATGGTGGTAGAAATATAGCCAACGGCCGCACCATAGGTTCCTCTGAGCCACTTATATCCAGAAGATACGATGGCGTCTGCACCCGATTTAGGGGCATCTATCGGCACCATTCCCATTGACTGAGTGGCATCTATCACCAATAGTGCTCCAGCATCATGAGCGACCTTAGAGAAGTTTGTAAGATCATAACGCTGACCGCAAGCATATTCCACATGTGAAAGCGTCACTACTGCAGTATTACCATCGATTAAACTCAGGATGTCATCCGGATTTGTGTAATAATTCTCGTCGTAAGGGGCGAGTCTTATTTCTGAACCGAATTCATCGGAGACTCTTTGCCAGGGATAAACAGTAGATGGAAACGATGCTCTTGTGGAGACGATGTTACTGCCTTTCTTTGGCGCTATTGCCCATGCTAATGAGCATAGCAATTCGGTTGCACTTGAACCCACACATATGTCCGAGATAGAGCATCCTAGAAGGTTTGCGACCGATTCGCGCAGAGGCATCATGCCATCTTTCTCAGCTTCTGCATCGAACTCAGCTGCCCCTCCTCGCGCCAGAGATGCAGCCCATTCGCAAGCAATCAGGTGGGCTGTGGGAGATGTTGTTGCTACATTTGCATACGACAGGTTCGTCCAATCATTCGAATTACGATTGATGCGTTCACATCCTTGATGAAGAGACCATGAATGCTTGCATTTATCATATTGGCGCAAGAAAAGCGCCATCTGTTCTCATGTTTCAATCCATGTCCTACGAGACAATCTAAAGTAGCACGCTTTACTCGTCTCAGCAGGATGAAATCGACGGCATTGACATTGTCTGAAGACAAGTATTTTGAGCGTTATGCCAAGTTTATTGCAGAAGCTGATGGTACGCCTCAGCGTATAACCTCGCCAGATGAATTGGACAATTATGAGGTTCTAGTATTGTCAGGTGGCGGAGACATGGGAATCAAGAGCGGTGCTTATGGCGATCAGAAGGATAATCTGCCAATTGGAGGAGTAAAGGAAGAACGAGATGAGCTGGAAAGGCAACTTCTTGAAAAGGCATACGAACGCAAGATGCCGGTTCTGGCAATCTGCCGTGGAATGCAAGTGATAAATGTATTCCTTGGAGGAACATTATGGCCTGACATCAGTCAAGGTGGTTTTGATGGTGGGATTCATCGTGATGGTGAAGGGGGCGAACCTCCGATAGGAGATATTGCCCATTGGACCGAGATGGAAGGCACGGAATTCGAGGTCACTAGTCATCACCACCAAGGTATCAGAGAATTAGGAAGAGATCTGGAAATTCTTTCTAAGAGTCCAGATGGGATGATTGAGGCTGTAAAGCACAAATCCTTGCCATGGTTTGCCGTTCAGTGGCATCCCGAGCGTACGGCCGAGGGTCTTGGCCGAGCCCTTCCTCGGGAATGGTTAAGGAAGGAACTTCAGAGATGTACAACAAAGTAACGCTGTTAGGCAATGCACAGGATGCCGGTCGCCCTCAGTTTGGATGTTCCAACAATTGCTGTGAGGATGCCCGCAAGGACAGAAATCTTGCCAGAATGCCAGTTTCTCTTGGATTGCACGGGAACGAATTTGGCATGGTTGAAGCGACTCGTTTCATTGGAGACCAGCTGGCTCTTGCCGGAAACCCCCATATCTCAGATCTTTGGTTGACTCATGCCCATCTTGGTCACATTGAGGGACTTGGTCAATTCGGTAGGGAATCGATTAATCTGAAGAATGTCCAGTTACATTGCTCCGAATCGGTACTTGGCTATGTGAAAGACCATCCAATCTGGCAGAAGCTGTTTGATCGTGGGAATCTTTCGGTGTCTAGTTTCGCTTCGGATGCCGTAATTCCCATTGAGGTCCCCCACAGAGCCAGGGATTTTGATACGCATGCCTTGCTGTTCAGAGGCATAAGCGCCAATTTGCTGTTCATGCCAGATCATGATACTTGGGGAGCCACACTTTCCTCTATCGAACATGATAGTCCTAGGGCCTGGTTCCGGTCTATTGATGCAGACATAATTCTTCTGGACGGAACATTTTGGGATGACAACGAACTTAAGAATCGTGTTCAGACAAATGTTCCTCATCCACCAGTTTCCCAATCACTTGAAATATTGGGCAATAGGCAGAGCGATGATCCGAGAATAGTATTCATTCACCTGAATCACACTAATCCATTGCATTATCCGGATTCGGAACAGTATCAGCAGGTCCAGGAAATGGGATGGGAAGTCGGTGTTGAAGGTATGGAGTTCGAGTTGTAATGTATACCCGGATCAAAAATTACATCCATATCCGTTTCTTGATGAATCTTTATTCCATTCGCAATCTGATAACCGGCAATGGTGCCGTTTGGCTAAAGCTCAACACGGCTGATCTAGAACGCATGGTCCAGAAAACGGTTTCCCGAAGTTCTCTTGATTTGAAAGGGAAGAATGTTCTGGATTTGGGATGTGGAGCAGGTTCAATGCTGGATTTTCTGCAAAGAGAAAAGGGAGCAGTTCCGTATGGCGTAGATTTGAGTCGCTTGAATCTTTACCAGTGTCGCAAGAAGATGAAAAACGGACATTTTCTCCGTCAGGATATCCTTCAATATCTGGAAAACACTGAGGACAAGTTCGATCTGGTCATAATGTATGGCGTCATTGGATGTTTTACCATAGACAAACAGAGGTCTATCATCGAGAGAATAATCAGATTGCTGAATAGAGGAGGTTGCCTTTGGATAGGGGCGAATATCTATACAGATTCATCCTATAAGTTTCAAACATATCCAGTTCCGAAAGGATTCTACAAGGATGTTTGTTCCGGTCATTCCGTCGTACTGGAAGAGTTCTCCGAGCTGGAAGTATTTGAGAATGCAAAGTATGATCCAGACCAGACCTCAGTTATGATAACTGCCTAGTTTACCAGCCGTAGGTTTCGGTAATCTTTAGGCTAGCTTTGATTTTCAGTAATTTGCCGGCTAAGGGCGCAAGATCTGGATTCTTGACCAAAACTGCCAGCATCTTCAACCATGGCAAATCGGAATAGTTTCTCCCATCGTATATTTCACCTATCAGGTTTAGAACTCTTTTGTCCAGAGAATAGATTAATTTGGACTGATTTACAAATTTTTGTTTTGTCCAGGGTTGTCGTTTCAAGATTCTGTCATACCAGACATGCGAGTCCAAGTCAGGATGCAGTGCTTTT
>CAZXZT010000073.1:0-5181 GCA_964645695.1 uncultured archaeon | reverse complement strand
GGATCTTCTGGTTAGAAGCCAGACGCCCTTCCAGGCTAGGCTACAGGCCCTGTTCCAGTTGCAAAAGAGGTGGCATTTAGCGGTTTTGTTGTCAATGAACTGCACTTCCGTCCTCAACTTTCTGGTCTGGTTGCAGGATACTCACAATCTTTCCACTCTCGGCTGCAAGCAACATTCCATTGGATTCCTCACCCCTGAATTTAGCGGGTGCTAGATTGACGAGAACGGCAATCTGACGCCCCATCAGATTGTCCGCCTCATATATTCCACGTAACCCTGTCACTATGCGACGGGTGGGCCCTCCAAAGTCGACATCTATCAGCCATAGTTTATCGGCATTCGGATGAGGTTCTACGTTGGCCACGGTACCAACTCTGATATCCAATTTCTTGAATTCATCAAACGTTATCTCGGGTTTGACGTTCTCTAGCTCGTTTGTTTCCTCTGGGGGCATTTCTTTCTCCAAAATTTCTTGCATGTTCAACTTTGTGAACAGTGGAAGCGGGGGTTTCAGGCTGAAATCAGTCTTGCCTTCAGCCACTGAACTCCAGCCATGATCATCAATTCGACCTTCCTGTCCCATGTACTCCCAAGCCTTCTGTGAAGAGGCGGGAAGGAACGGGTTCATCAAAATCGACAGGATACGGCATACATTAAGGAAAGTGACGAGGGTCTTTTCGCAAGCATCCCGGTCAGCTTTCAACTGTTTCCAGGGAGCAGCCTCGTTCAGGGCAATGTTGCCTGCCTGGGACAATTCCATTATAGCTTTCAAAGCATGTTTGAACTTGCATGCTTCAAGGGCTTCCCCGACGCGTCCGTACGCCTCGCCTGCCTTCTCCTGAAGTGAAGGTATGGTGCATTCATCCGAATGAAGGCCGTCGGGAAAGTTCTTCTGGGCAAAGGATATGACACGGTGAAGCAGATTCCCGTAATTACCAATCAACTCGCTGTTGACGCGGGTGACATAATCCTCCCATGTAAAATTGGCGTCCTTCTGCTCGGGCATTATGGATGCCAGATAGTAGCGTAGCGCTTCCGGATCGTATTTCTCTAGGTAGTCTGGGATCCAGACTGCATGCTTGCGCGACTTCGAGAATTGTGTTGAGTCCAAGAGCAGATACTCGTTGGCAGGGACATCGTGTGGAAGATGCAAACCACAGCCCGACAACATGGCAGGCCAGATGATGGTGTGGAAAGGAATATTGTCCTTGGCCATGAAGTAATAATGCTCTGCATCATCATTCTCCCACCATTCCTTCCAGAGATCCTTGTCGCCCTGATTCTTGGCCCAATGAAGAGAGGCCGAGTAGTAACCCATAACCGCCTCAAACCAGACGTACATCCTCTTGTTCTCATAACCATCCCTTGGAATTTTGATACCCCAGTCCAAATCTCTGGTAACTGCCCGGTCAATCAGGCCTTCCTCCAGCCAATTGCGCGTGAAATTGATTACAGCAGGTCTCCAGTGATCTTTGTCCTTGGAAAGCCACTTCAGCAAGATGTCCCTGAAACTGGATAGCTTGAAGAAAAGATGTTCGGTCTCCTTGAATTCCAGTTTAGCCTCAGGATTGAGCTTGGGATGCGGATCTATCAACTCATTGGAATCCAGAGTCTTGCCACAGTCGTCACACTGATCACCACGGGCTGACTCGTATTTGCAATGCGGACAGGTACCTTCGACATATCTATCCGGAAGAAATTGCTTGGCTTCCGGGTCGTATGGCTCCTTGGAGACCCTGGGCTCGATATGTCCCGCTTTGTCCAGCGTTTCGAGGATCCACAGCGCCGCCTCGGCGTGTTCCTCGGTATGTGTGTGGCTGAACAGATCGAACGATATGCCCATATCCTCTATCGACCTGCTGTTGATCGCGTGATAGTGCATTGCCACCTCCTCGGGGGTCTTGCCTTCCTGCTGAGCCGTGACTGTAATCGGGGTACCGTGCATATCGCTCCCGCTGACCATCAGGACCTTGTTTCCCTTGAGGCGGTGGTAACGGGCAAAGATGTCGGGTGGCAGGTAGCAACCGGCCATATGGCCAAGATGCAATGGCCCGTTAGCGTACGGCCAAGCCACGCACACCAGGATGTGTTTCACGGTGGCGCAAATTTTACTCTATATATGAGTCATGGCTAGTGCAGAATGACTATGATTGTAATGAATCCGTTCCAAATGGCATGAGCTATCATGCCTGGCAGTATGCTACCTGTCCTAATCCGGACCCAACCGTACAGCAATCCACCTCCGAAGGCTAAAGCCATTGCTATCGGCTCGTGGGCAATCGCAAAAATCAAAGACGATATTACAATCGCCTGGGTATCACTGTAGCGCTTCATCAGCATGCCCAGAATAAAACCCCTGAACAGTATTTCCTCTGCAAACGGAGTCAGGATCGCGACAGAAAAAGCCAGAATTGCAACCGAAGTGTCCGAGGCGTCCTCGAACATGGTGATTATTTCCTGCTGATCAGCGTCTGGAAAGACTAGTGTAGTAACAACTACATGTATCGGCAGAACCACAAAGAGGTCCAGAACTATAACCAGCATTATCAGTCGCAGGGCCTCTCTCAAATCCGGAATCGAAAAAAGATTCTGCATCTGTTCCTTGCTACAGATCTCCTTGAGAACAAAGTATACCATTACTCCAGAAAGAAAAGTAAAGACCGGGAACGCGAATTCAGAATCTCCCAGAATCGAGATAACAGATATCAGAAGTGCAAATAAGGCAATCAGTACTCCCACTATTGAAGCCCACACCCTTAATGCCGATTCTTCGGGTTTGGGATTACGGGATGCTAGCCAGCATTCATGACTGCAATAGATCTGGTCCTCTTCATCCGAGAGAATCGGAGACGAACAATGCTTGCAGGTTTCCATCAAAGGCCCTTTTCTGATATGAAAGCAAGTAATCCTTTCATTGCCCTGCCTCTGTGACTTGTTTCGTTTTTCTTTTCAGGAGGCAGTTCGGCAAATGTTCTGTCAAATCCGTCAGGAACGAAGACAGGATCATAGCCGAACCCGTTATTGCCCTTCAACTCGTAAATTATCTTGCCTTTGCACTCACCGACAAATTTGTGTACGGTTCCATCCTCCAGAAGAAGGCCGAGAACACATTTGAAAGAGGCGTTCCGATTATCCAGACCCTCCATCTGCTTCAGTAGACCTTGAGGGCCTATCGTATCATAGACATAACGCGAATACGCGCCTGGGAATCCATTAAGTCCATCGACGAAAACACCGGCATCATCAATTACGAACGGAGGGTGTATTTTCTCTTTCAACCAGGACAGACCAAAATCAACCACTTCTTCCAGCGAGGAGGCTTGAACCTCAGGATAGTCTACAGGTACCTTGACAGGATGGACAGGAGTTTTGTCAAATGCTTGCCTGAATTCCTTGATCTTTCCATCATTGGAAGTGACCACTTTCAGCTCCATTTCAGCTCCATTGTATCTGATTTCGGTTTTTCGGTTTTGCCAAATATGGCTCTCTTGAGATCTGCATGGTTCTGGACGGACTGCTCTTTGTCAATTCCAGTGGTTATATGGTAGACATATTCGTTCTTCGTGATAATTTCGTTGTAGTAAATTGGAAATTTGGCTTCGTGAAGATGTAAATCAAAAGATTCTATCATGTCGTTCTCTATGCTGAGGCGGAGTTTTCCCTTGTCATCCAGAAAAAGAAATCGTGTAGGAGTTACCCGTACTGTACCATCGACCTTGCCTGCCTTGTAGAAGCCTCTTCTCCACCAGACCACGGCAAATTTCCTAACAAAAAAACTGGGTTGGGGATCATTTCGAAGTTCAACTAGGATCTCCTCCTCTACATCAACGTCTTTCCAGTCGATTTCGTCGTCTACCCCCCACTCAATCTCATCGACCGTGTCCCAATCAATTTCGTCCAAAGACATTCTTTCACCACATACGTTTCCAGTTTAATCGTTTTGTTCGGCCAATTTACAGCACAATCGCCTTATACGGGGCGTTTGTCAAGACGAATTAGCGGGGGTCGCATAGTCTGGCCATTGCGTTGGATTGCTAATCCAATGGGATTTATCCCACGGGGGTTCAAATCCCCCTCCCCGCGCCATCGTATCCTCTGACGAGAGCTTCTGCTTTTAATCAGTTGATTTCGGGCCATAATACCCCAAAGACAGGGGTGTCATAAGGGGATAGTCTATTTTCTATGTAATTTTACAATGAATTTGATGATAGCAAAGTGGTCGTATCATATGTTACTTACTAACGGATAAAAGATAACTATTAGCTCTTTTAAATACTAAAAATTTTCCTTTATATACCTAAGATTTTTTCTTTAAAAAGGACCTACTTTCTAAGTGAATCCTGCAATTTTAGAACATCTTCTTTCTTATAATAATTTACCAGCCTCTTGTTCAATCCTCTGGTCGTTTTCCTTGTCCAGAACCAACCTTGTCCGGCTGGAACGAAAGTGCCATTCTCTCTCCTTCTTTTTATCGTAGTATATGATATGCCATATTTGGATGTGACATCAATTTGAGGGACCAGACCTGAAGTGTCGGTTATCGTAACTCCTAATTTCCTCTCCAAATCTTTGAAGTGTTTGGGATTATAGTAGGGAACTATCCCTCCTCCAGCATCACTCTGGCCGTATCCAGAGGGTTTGATTAAACCCTCTTTTTTGTATTTTGCAATCGCAGGATAATAGTCCATTCTGACCTTCTTTTCTCTCATCAATCCTTTTGTATCATCCAACCACTTACCTTCAGAATCATTAAACAGTTCTTTCATTATCGTCTTTTTGAGTTCAGGTATTTGTTCTGGTAAGTATAGATAACTTCCGATAGGTGCACCTCCGACTATTCCTTTACCTTTCGGAACAATCCATCCTTTTTTCCTATATGTGTGAATTGACTTCAAACCATATTCTTCACGAATGGCTGCCTCGGTTAAGTAACCAGTATGGTCAATTATATCGATACCGTATTGCTCGTAGAATTCTTGCTGCTGTTCCAGTCTATAATATGCTACAAAGGGATATTTTCCAGCAGTGTGCCCGATTGCATATCCATATGGTTTAATCAAGCCTCTCCTTCTAAATCTAGTGATATTAGTAAATCCCTGTTTCTCCTTGAATTTCTTTTCAGTTATCAGTCCTTCTGTGTCATACAGTAACTTTCCTTCTCTCCCGTTTAAGAATTCCTTG
>CAZXZT010000072.1:0-5272 GCA_964645695.1 uncultured archaeon | reverse complement strand
CGATTTGCCCAGTGATGCCAGGAATTCCATCTTCAATACTTCTACCTATATCGGGTCCTGACCAGCCTATGAATGCTCGGAAGAAGGTGGAATTAAGGAATTTCTCCTTGTAAATCAGCTTCTGATCAGTAACTTGAATAGACGGATCTTCCTTTACTATATCTACAGCCTCTGCGAAGGATACAGTTTGTCCATTAGATAGAACAGCTTGCACTTCAAAGAAGTTGCTAATGTCATAATCAGCCAGAGTTACAGGAGCATAAAGAATTCCAGTATTGTCGGCTGAATAAGGCATTAGTCTTGTATCAGCGGCGAAATAGCGTATGGAGTTGCCCGTAATCTGTTCAACATCCCACATCAGGTCAGCAATCCGACTTTTTTCCATGGTCATGAGGATTGGTTTTCCGGCTCTTATCGCTGCATTCTTTTTGTGAACGTCCTGATTACTTCCGTCGGGTTTCTTCGGGATATAATCCTCAGGGTTCATAATGATTGTTTCAAATTCTGTTACATTATCCTCCGATAAGTGTTCCAGTAAAAGAATTCGGATAGCATCCCCAAATCTGCCAGTGTCCCGGTCAACTTCTGGTTCTAGCAATCGGTACAAGAGCAGAGCCATGGCCTCATGTTCGGACTGCGAGGCTATGAAATTACCCGCAATCTGGTATCCGAACTGGAAATTGTCAGCTACAGTGGGATGTTCACCTATGTCAATGGCCCAAAATCCGTAATCCCACCATGATATGAAACCAGGCCTATCTTCAGGTTCCAGATGGGTGTCCTGTTCGGCTAGCCATCCCAATCCTTCAATCCAGTAGTCTTGGGGAAAGGAAGGTCCCGTATTACCCAAATACCAGAGTTGGTTGCTGGTTTTGTTGTACATCCCGCCAACTCCCTCTGGATAAAGAGTAGCATTACTCTTTTCATTGTACATAAATTCATCAGGCCTCAGGAAGTCGTAGCTGAGGAAATCGTAAACTGCAACATCATGATCCTTTTTGTCCTCAAAGGGTACCGCAGCATCATATCCATAGAACGTGTTTGGGAGGAAAATGAAGAGACCTACAAAAAGTGCAATTAGCGGTCGTCTAAGTTCGAAGGCTTTTCTCATTCCGCTCAATCTGTCACGAAAGCGGTACTGGTCCTCCCCCTGAGCATCCATGTGCCCAATCACCATAACCAAAGCTAGCAGGATAATAGTGGATACCACTCCGATTCCGACACCTATAGTGAAGAATAACCAGATACCAATTATGGTGGAAAGTAACGCCAGCCAGAAGAACAGATCTCCGCGCTTTCCCCAAAACGCCTTCCAAGCCACCATTGTGGCTGGGAAATCAGCCCATTGGATAATCAACCAGGTCATCCATCCACTGATAAGCGAAACAACGGGCGTTGCATTGAAAATAAATCGAACCGCAGATTGAGCCATATAGATTGAGACCAGAGCCCAAATCATTACGAATACGTAGTCTTTCTTCCAGATGTTCTGGTTGAAAAGTTGGTACCCCATCCAGATTATACCAAATATCGCAAGCCAGATAGATACGGGGCCGAAAGCAAATACAAAGTCAGCAAATTCCGGTGGCTGAGCCTCCGCAATAGTATTGAACAGTTTCGTCCTTACGAAGTACCCCTGTCCACTGAATAAAAGAAATCCAAGTTCCTCAAAAACATAAGTCAAGAGAAGATAGATTGCAGTAGCCATGCCAGCTGAAGAACCTATTACCAGAAGCCATGGCAGGTCCCGGGTCGTAACCATCAGTAATGACAGCAGAACGTATCCGAGCAAGATGTAGGCCGGGGCTTCCCACCAAGTTCCGACGAAACCCATGGTGTGGTAGTAGGGATAGGAAAAGATGACAGGCATTGACATGGTCACTAGACCTAGGGATGCAGTTGTCAGACTATCCACCCTTTGGAAGGCATTTATCAGCATCTGGAAGCCAAGGTAAATTGCGATAATCCCCATGATATACGGGAAACCTTTCCAGCTCAGAGCGATCATGGTAATCGTGATTCCAGAGAGTCCAGCATATCCCAGAGCTAGTTTTTCAGCCTCGGCAAAATTCAATAATCCTTTCTTGATTTCTTTCCAATCCGACCAGTCAGAGACCCATTTCCGGTCATTGGCTACGGTCAAGGCCCTCATGAAGAAGAAAAATGCAGTCGTACCGAACAATATGATGTACGAATCGTGGTCAGCCAAGGCCAAACTTGAGTGACTTACATGACCTGAGTTGATACCAATCAGGAATGCACCGACCAATCCAGCTTCTTTTCCGAACTGAGCTCTGCCAATGGCATATACTGGAAAAATGATCAATGCCCCATAAAACGCAGGCAGAACTTCCATTGCCCACCAAACAGATTCTTCCGTGGATTCAAAGAGTGGCGAAATAGCCAATCCCACAATCGCAATGGACCAATCAAAAAGAGGTGGCCGATTGTTGTTGGCACCGTAAGGATAGTTCAGCATGGGGTCCCTTTGCAGATGCTGACCATTGTCCATAACATAATCGACAACCCGTTTGTGATAGTAGGGGTCACTACCTCCGGTTAATTCGAAACCGTCTTCGGTAGCCGGTTCCAGTGTCCAGGCAGTTCTGATGTACAGAGAGAAAAGGAATATTGCAAGCAATGTAAAAACCGTGGTCCAGTTCACTTTCTCAGTTTTGCGGATTCGGGTCTCTTTTTCTTCAGAGCTCGCTCTCCCGAAAGCTGAAGCTAAGCGAGGGCGGAAGCGAGTTTTTGACCTAGAGTCACGTCTACGACGTGTTTGTCTTGCCATTGATGTTGTGTCCTTTATGTCTCAAATGATTCTGAGACGGAGTGGGCGCCACTCGGATGGTTATATAAGGTCTACTCTAAAATTCGTGCTCAATTAGAGGGAAGAAGCTGACCTGTGCACTCACCAAAACCTATCTGGTAGCCTTTACCCTGGCACCATCCTTTCAGCATTACAGTGTCTCCATCCTCCAGTGCTATTCTTTCCTCGCCGTTGGAGAGTTTGATTGGTTCACTCCATCCCCATGTCAATTCCAGCATCGAACCTCGGCTGTCCTTGTCGGGCCCAGATATGGTCCCACTGGCCAGCAGATCACCCGTACGGAGGTTGCATCCAGTTATAGTATGATGAGCAATCTGTTGCTTCATGTCCCAGTAAAGATAATTGTAGTTGCTTGAGGATACAAGGTCATAAGAGTTCATTTTCTCGGTTCTTAGATATATGCCAAGATTGATATCAAAGGCATTGTTTATGCCACTTCTCAAATATTCAAGTGGTTCCGGATCCTGTTTAGGCCCGCTACACCTAAAGGGTTCCAGCGCTTCCAAAGTTATTATCCATGGAGAGATGGTCGTTGCAAAATTTTTGGCCAAGAACGGCCCCAGTGGCTGGTATTCCCAGGCCTGAATATCCCTAGCAGACCAATCATTTACAAGAGCTAAACCAAATACGTGTTCTTCGGCATTTTTCACAGATACAGGTTCACCTAGATTGTTTCCAGTTCCTATGAGGACCCCCATCTCAAGTTCAAAATCCATCCTTTTGCTGTCACCGAATAAAGGTGTAGGCATATCTGGACCTTTGGACTGGCCTTTTGGTCGCATAATATCCGTTCCATTGAGAATAACAGACGACGCCCGGCCGTGATATCCTACAGGTAAATGTAACCAGTTAGGCATCAATGCATTTTCAGGTCCTCTGAATATGGTACCTACATTTGAGGCATGTTCCCGAGAAGAGTAGAAATCGGTGTAGTCTCCAATATCAACTGGAAGTTGCATCTCAGCATCTTTCATGGGTATCAAAGCTAGTTTGCATAACTGTTTGTCATCTTGAAGCGTCGAATTTCCTTCACTTAGGAGTTCACTGATTCTTTTTCTCGTATCTTTCCACGCTTTTCTGCCCATTGACATAAATGCATTCAATGTAGGCTCATGGAACACTTCAGTACCTTCTATCTCTGTGTCACTAAATAATCCAGCATCGTCAAGACACGCTAGGTCAAGTACATACTCACCTATCGCTGTGGCAACGTGTAGATCTCCACCACCTTTGGGACAATAAATGCCAAATGGAATATTTTGTATCGGAAAATCTGAGTTCTCGTCAGTTTCAATCCATGACTTAAGCTTCGAATCGTGTGTTCCATCCATTACATCCATCCCAGTTGTTTTAAGTCATCTATAGGCTCTTGAAAAGAGCAACTGCCGTATGATATCATATTCTTATTACGGCAATTAAGAATGCTTTCGTTGTCAAATTCAAATATGGTGCCCCTTTCATCACCTACTTTCCATACCATACCTTTCTCTCTGAATTCGAAATTTTCCGGCTTTTGATCGCCAATCATGTGTGATAACAATATAAACATTCGAAATTTCTCCTGAGAATTGCTTGGATTTGGAAAATTCGAAGTGAAAATACCAGCACCAAAAGTATTGATGAAACCATGCATGTAGGAATCATATTCATCGGCAAAATGTCGAATTGGATGGTGCAGTCCTGCAGTGCACTTCATTGATATTCCCGTTAACGCACAGGTCTGAATCATTGCAGAAACTTGCTCAACACTCGGAAAAGCCTCCTTGACAATACCTCCACATCTTAGTTTTATTCCGGCCCCATCAAGTCTTGATATCATCAAGATGGTTGGTGGTATCACCTCATCCCATGAACTTTCATCCTCATTAGTGGAATAATTTATTCCCACATCTGGTAATTCTGGGAATTCGTGGTAATGTGAAAGATTGTTTTTGTTCAAAAGATCGGTTGCTTCTTCCATCGTCCGTTTTGATGGTGAATTTGATGGCATTTTACACTCGTAAACATCAATTTCCACTTTTCCATCGTGTTTTTTCCTGTAATCCTTAATTTTTGCAATATCCTGACCAATATTACTTAAATACTTATCTTCAGAAATTCCTCCGTTTCCTAAAGCAGATAGTCTAACTGGCCCAATTTCATCAAAAAGAGTTACAAAAACGTCTAATTCATCCAATCTGGAAACAGGTATGATAAATCTTCCCAACATCCATGAGTTTTCTCCCTTAAGATGCTTGATATAGTCGTCAATTGCTCTGTTGAGTGGCAAATTTGCTGGCGGAAATAGCCCTGCATAGTCAATCAGACCATGCATGAAAGTTCTGAGACTTTCTTTCATCAAAGTTATTCGCCTAGTGCCTCTTTGTATCCTTCGCCATCCAACCAAGATTTACCGTAATCAGAGTCTTCAGTGACCAGTGCGTTCTTAGCAACTTTTAGAGG
>CAZXZT010000071.1:0-5470 GCA_964645695.1 uncultured archaeon | reverse complement strand
ACCAAAAGTAATCATGTTCTATCACTACTAAATAATCTATTTAAAAATATAACCTCAAATAGTCCATTTCTCTGGGTATCTAATGGACGATTTTGATGATGACGAGTGGGCAGAAATGCAGGAAATGTACATAAATCATACCTTTAAGGAATTAAATAAGATTAAGGAAAATCTAGCTTCTGCATCTTTTGATTCACTTCGGACCTTTGGCCATAACATCAAAGGTAGTGGAGGAATGTATGGTTTTAGTGAAATCACTAGTATTGGGGCCGAGATAGAATCTGCCGCAAAAGATGAGAATCTTGAATTTATCAAGTCTAATTTTGAGGATTTAAATAAATTTCTAGAATCTAAACTATAATTCATGGAATCAATTTCTAATAATATGGCTTTATACCGTAATTATGTCTGGTCAGGATTCACCAAATATAATTGCTGTGGATGACGATTATGCGGTGCGCATGGCAATGGAATTTATGTTCAAAAAATGGCCAGAGTACAATCTTATTCTGGCAGAAGATCCTAATGATGCTCTAGCTAAATTGGAGGAGCGGGAGTACATGATGATGTTTAGCGATATCAACATGCCAGTAATGTCTGGTTTGGATCTTTTGAAGATTGTCAAAGAAAAGAATCCTGGTCTGCCAGTTATTATGCTGACCTCTGAAACAGACATACAGAATTCCATTACCGCTTTTCGTTATGGTGCTATGGACTATCTTCTGAAACCACCAACAATAGCTACAGTTAGGGGTGCTATTGACAAGGCTGTGGAATATCTTGAGGAGGAGGCTAGTAAGAGCACGGGTGAAATTAATATGGAAGACTTCAAGGATATGGTTGAGAATTTTTCACCCGAAAAGTTGGGAATTACCGATTCAGGTTCAAAGAGTACTGAATTTACAAAACTTGTTAACATTCTCCAAGAAAAATTGATACATCCTGGTAAGATTGGCAGGATCCATAATCTTTTCTTATTATCAAAATCAGGTATAGTTATTGCTAATCTATCTGCAAAGAATGTTGAGCAGACTGATGTGGATATATTAGGCGGAATGTTTACAGCCGTGAAAGATTTTATGGAAGATGCAGTTAGTGCTAGCACTTCTTCATCCTTGAATGACATTCAATTTGGAAATTTTCATGTGAAGTTTGCATCAGGGGCCTATTCTGAATTGGCTGTCGTTTACACAGGTATAATGAACCAAGAATCTGAAGACTCAGTAACCGATACGTTGATGGCTTTTGAAATAGAAAATTCTGGTATATTGGAAAATTGGGATGGTGATATTTCTAAGTTGGAGGATTCGACTAAGTATTTGGAAAAACTCTTTGGGGAAATTGATAAAGATAAGAATTAAGCCTTCCTTAATATTGCAATAATGTGGCTTGTACTAGGGCCATAAAATTTCACTCTTTCAAATTTTTCTACATAAAAACCTTTTGTTTTCATCAATTCAGAGAATTTTTTAGGAATACTTCCCCATTCACTTCTACTTTTGAATCCTAGCCAATTGTTTCGATATGCTTCGTGAAATATTACAATTCCTTTATTATTCAAGTTATTATATGCATGTCTCAGAAAATCAATAGTATTCCCAATATATCCCAGATGTATAACATCAGCTTTCAGATTTACATTTCTACAATCATCATTTATAATCTCCATATTTTCAATATAGTTATCTCTAATATTCATGGATAGATAATCAATAGATCTTGGATTTTTATCAATAGCTATTATCTTTGCCTGAGGATACCCTTTTGCCATTTGCAGAGCGAAATAACCAATTCCTGCAAAGTAGTCTATAATTGTCTTCGGATTGTCAAAAGTGTAGAAATCGTTGATCTTAGCAGGTCCTTCTAATGCTGATCTCCAACCTGTATTTCCCGGTGACCACATTATCTCGCTAAGATCTAACTTGTAACTTATTCCATATTCAGTGATTTTTGTTGTCGTTTCTTCACCATACAAAAGTTCAATTTTTTCTGGTTTCCTAAGTTCGCCAATAATACTGTTTTTTTGTATAATTGTTTTAGCACCTAATTCTTCAGCATAGAATTTAGCGATTTCTTTTCTCTTATCTTCATCTAGCTTCTTAAAATCAAGAATTACGATATCACCTATTTTCTTCCATTTCTTGGGTATTCTATCGTGTATTTCTGAATCAATCTTTGATTTTATTTTTTCAAGAGGATTCATTTTTCAGCTAGTTTGCGAAGTACAGCTATCTCAGGTTTCCACATCTCAGGTCCACCGGGAGTTTCAAGATATCCAGCTAGATGTTCCAATCTTTTTTCCTGCATAAAACTTTGGAAAGTCTCTTTTCCTAATTTTCCCATTCCAATATTATCATGTCTATCTACTCTCGAACCCAGATCGCTCTTAGAATCATTAAGGTGAAGGGCTACGAGATAATCCATTCCTACTATATTGCCAAAATCATCCCATATTTGGTCAAAATCATTTCTCCAGTCGTAACCAGATGCCCAAGCGTGTTGTGTGTCAATGCATACACCTACCCGTTTTTTATCATCAATAATGTCAATAATGTGTCTAATCTCCTCAAATTTTATTCCTACATTAGTACCCTGGCCTGCCGCATTTTCTATAACTAATTTAGATTCATATCCTTTAGTTTCATCCAGTGTCTTATTCATATGGTAGGCAATTCTTTCTAATGCTTTATTTCGAGTTTTTTCATCGTCTCTCATATCTTTTTTTGGATGAGTATGTGATCCTGGATGAAAATTCAAATACGCTACACCTAATGCTTCACACCTATTATATTCCTCCAGAAATGCCACTTGAGCTCTTTTCCCTTTAGTTTCATCAGGTGAGCCCATATTAATCAAATATGAATCATGAATCATTAAAGGCCCTAAATCAGTTTTAGAGAGTGGTGTCTTGAAAGTTTCAATCTCTTCGTCTGTTAGGGGCTTAGCGATCCATTGGCGTTGATTCTTGCTGAACATCTGGAAAGTATCGGCCTCTATTTCCAAAGCCCAGGGGATTGCATTCTGTAATCCTCCTGCAACACTGACGTGTGCACCTAAGCGCATATTGTCACTAATTCAAGCCTACCTTAATAATAACTATTCGATGAGCGTCTGTGAAATTTTCAGTAGTAGCCAATGCTCGGCATTCAGGAATCAAGAAGATATTGACGAAGGTAATTGGCTTTCTAGATGATTTCGAGCTTGAGGCCAAAACTGCTAGTATTGTCAAATTAAAAGGAGTTCCATTTGAAGATTTACAGGGAGATGTGGTTATTTCATTAGGCGGAGATGGCACATTGCTTTACATCCTTTCAAAATTGAATAAACCTATATTTGGAATTAATTGCGGAGGAGTCGGTTTTCTGGCTGAGATCGAACATACGGATGATATATTTACAGCTATACAAAATCTCGAGAAAGAAAATTATCTGAAACAGAAATTGCAGAGGATTGATGCATATATAAATGAGAATCATGTAGGGTCTGCACTTAATGAAGTCGTATTGCATTCATCGAGAGTGGCTAGGATTCAGGGCTTTGAGATAAATATTGACGGGGCACTGGCTGACAGTTTCAGAGGCGATGGATTGATAATCTCGACTCCTACTGGTTCGACTAGCTATGCTATGTCTCTGGGTGCACCTATTCTATATCCGACAATGGAAGCACACATCATAGTACCTATTGCAGCATACCGGATTGGAGCACGGCCTCTTGTTATTCCTTCTAAGTACGAGATTACAGCAAAGTTAACTGGAAATCCTGAAGCAGTCATGGTTATTGACGGACAAGAAGAGATATTAATTACAATAAAAGATGAGATTAGATTCCGGCAATCTTCCAAGCCCGTTGAATTGATAAGATTCAAGGATAATTTCTTCGAAAGAGTGAGGACTAAATTAAGGTTGTAGAATCGTGAAAAAAAGAAGAACGAGATTGAGGGGGACGAAGACGGCTTCAAAATCCGAACAGAAAAAGTTGATTGATAGAATTAAAAAAATCAGAGAACGCCCGGAATTGCTACTGCCCCGTACCAAAGAAGGTACATCATCACACGCCGTTTATTCTAAAGTTTTGAAAGAACTAGAGCTGGCCAAGGAACAATATTTGAATCCTCCCAGTTTCTTTTCTGGCATATTCGGTCCCAAGCCAAAAGACACAATGGCGAAAGCATATGCGGCCTCTCTTACAATTCTGGATTCAGGAGCTCCAGTTACGGCAATCGCCCGTTTTCCTCATGGAGAAGTAAGTTATGTGCTAAGAGGTTCAGGCATTTCAAAAGAAAAATTGATAGGAATACAGAATTATCACCACAGACTATGGGCCCGTTTTGCTCATTTGGATTATGTCAAAAAGCACAAGTTGTATATTTATGCACTGGAAAAAGGCTTGGTTTGTAGTGGGACTGAACCATATTATCCCAAACAATTGTGGGATGAAGTATGTTCTTCTCTAAAATTGAAAGACACGAAAAGCATACCTTACGGCCTCAATATACATTGCAATTCTGTCAATGAATCTACGATGATACCCCATAAGAGACTCATGAAATCAAAAGAAAACAGCTATAGCCATTTCTTGAAACATCAAATAGCTTTTGATCAGGATGTGGATTTTGTCCTCTCAATTAGTACTCCCTTATCCGAGATAATCAATGATTTCCCTGTGAACATCTTTGTTGACTACAAGAAAGGAATTCAGAATGATTCGGTACTCTGGAATTCCATAATTGATTTTCAGAAAGAAAAGATAATGGAGCTAGATGAACAATTCTTTATTATTTCCAGCAACCCAATTTCCAGAGAGGAGCTAATCACGAAGATAGGCCACAACAAGATAGATGAAGCCATTGTAGAAGATATATTGGTTGATTATACTAAGTCCATAATTCTGGATAATATTACATTATCGAGTTTTACCGAGCATACTTGGGAAGTAGCAGGTCATGATATTGCAGAAAAATTTAACACAGGTTCATCAAAAAAGTACAATGGTGGAAATTCATTAGAAATTTTGAGGGCATTGTATAACCACGTTGTTAAAGACAGTTTAACAAGCGAATATCCCAAATTTAGATCATTGGACGAACCATTACAGTTATTGGATAAAGTTGTTAGATTGCTAAAATCTGGAGATAAGAATAAGGCCATTAAAGAGATTGAGAGTTCATCTTCAAATAACAATATGACTAAATCCTTGTCCTGGGCAATTCTTATCTGTTTAGGAGCTACATCTAGCAGGGCTTGGAAGTACGGAAAAGAAGAACAATCTCTTGGTGAGTCTCTGAAATCTATGGTTCAGAAGTTAATAGATAGTCAACCTTCAGAATATCTGGAAATAATCCAGGATATCTCGATCAGAATTGGTCTTGGAAGTAAATTAGAAGTTATTTAAAACAGCCCTATCTGGAGAACTTCGCGGGTCCGTGGTCTAGTTGGTTATGACGTCGCCTTGACATGGCGGAGATCCC
>CAZXZT010000070.1:0-5479 GCA_964645695.1 uncultured archaeon | reverse complement strand
ATCATACGTTTTATACAAGAAATTTTCCCAAAGAAAACCCTGAGTACCGCCGGCTGACAAGAAATCACCTCCGGAGATCCTCTTGATTTCTTTAAGCAATTCTCCAATATCCTTGGAATAGGAAATGGTTCCGGTTTCAACGATGACACAAGAATTCGATTCAAATTGGGACCATGCGTCCATATCATTGATATCCATGCGAACACATTTGGAACAACCAAAAAGGTCGATAGTGATACTTCCATGCTTGCAATTGGGAAAATACCGGGAAATGAAATTGAAATAGGTTCCTCTACAAGGATCGCCTACAACCATAAGTTTTTTCCCTGTATTTTCTGATATTTCTACTGCAACTTGGTAGAATTTTTTGGTCAGAAAATGTCGTCTAATCATTTCTTAAGTGGTGCGAAAAAAAACAAGTATTTAACATTCTCCACCCTTGACGATAGTGTAATATATTAGCAAAGAATCCATCACCATGTTGGATTCAATCAAGCTAGCTGTAGCGTTAACGGTTGCACTTTCCTTTTGCACCCCATGCTCCTCTGGTTTAGCTGATGAAATCTATGAAATTGAGACTAAGGATTCTGACAGAGAGTATCCCAACGGATGGACTCATCGGCCTTTAGCTGAACTGTTTACAAGTTTGAGTTGTGTATACTGTATGTCATATGCGGACCCGGCAATGGACGAAGTTCTGCACGATGTGGAGGGTGACGAAGCCAATCCTTACAATGTAATCTTCTTTCACCAGACTAATGGTGGTGCTGGTGACGACCCCTTCCATACTGATGATTCACGATCTAGAATGAGTGATCATTATGGACAAACTGGAACTCCAAACGCTCAATTTGATGGGAATTACAGATATGTTGGAGGTGGTGGAGAATCAAACTATCAGGATTATGTTCAGGCCATCGAAGATTCAGGACAGAGAGAAGGTGAAGGGAACGATGAACCATTCAAAATTGTTGATCTAGATATATACAGTGAATTCCTTGGTTCAGAAAGCGAAGGCGAAGCTGGTCAATTCAAAATAACTGTAGATATTACCTATCATGGGCAAACTGGAGGAGATGGTGGCGTACCAACTGAACCTGATGATATTCTAGGGGAAAGTCCCGACCTAAATGGTGAACTTTTCGTCTTTATGGTAGAGGATGGAGTGCCTGCTTATTCCTCATATCTGGATACTGTATGGAATAACCGAATGGTCTTCAGAGAGTATGGAATTGAGGATGAAGAATTTACTTTAGAGGAAGGAGAATCTACAACCTATAGTGCCGTTTGGAAAGTACCAACCACGCAAACTGATGGTGACGGAGTGACAGGGGACATAAAAATTCCAATAAATCCTGGAAGAATAATACCTATTGCAGCTGTTTTTGATCGGGACGATACTGATTCTGGCAACGACCAAGATTCAAATGGAGATGATACCTATCCTACTCCAAGATCTGTTCAGTCTGCCACACCTCAATCTACAGCTTACGATAATCCTGACAGAGATGTACCTGAAATAAATACCAAAACTGAAAAATATTTGGATGATGGAGCCGAAATTCAGACAACCTTTGACGCTGATGAAGGAATTGGAGGCTCGTCTGTTGTTTACAACTATGAATCAAGTAATTACACTGGAGAATGGATGACAGATGTGATGAAGATAGAAGGTGAAGAAGTTTGTGATGAAGAAACTGGGATCTGTTACGCTTATGCAGGGGCAACAGGGACTTCTGTAATCCCGTATTCTGGAGATAGTCCAATATATTATCAAGTTCTTTTTGTCGATGGAAATAAGACCTCAAGTAAAACTGAAGTGATGAAATTCATAGGTGCTGATGGAGGCGCTCCACCAGCTCAAGAAGCCGAATTACCACTTCTGTTGATTGGGGGAGGCATCGTTCTACTGGTTGCAATATCTGGCTTTGTAATGTGGGCTAGAAGACCCAGTACTGGCTAAACACAAGCGTAAAATACATCTATATCATATTAGATTCGAGGCGATAGTATGAACAAGAGTAAGAATCTCATTGCAATCGGTATTTGCTTCATGTTCATAATTTCATCTTTAATCGTCACTGTAGAGGCTAAGGAAGTTGAACCAGATGATTATCCAAACGGCTGGACACACAGACCTATTATGGAACAATTTACCAGCTTGAGTTGTCCACCCTGTATGAGCATTGAACCTGATGTAGCAAAACTATGGAAGGAGTTCAAAGAAGACCCGGGACAGCCTGTGACTTTCATATCATTCCATCAAACCAATGGTGGAGAGAGTGACGATGAATTTGTAAGTCAAGAATCAAAGGATAGATATGAATACTATGCAGTCCAGGGAACGCCTGATGCACAATTCGATGGAGGATATATCGAAGAACTAGGTGGTGGTGATGGAACTTATGATACCTACAAGGACCACTATTTTGAAAGTGGTGAAAGAGATGTCAAGCCAACAGAATTGAGAGTTTGGCAAGAATTCAGGGAAGATCGATTCATTTTTACGGTGAATTTAACTTATCTTGGCGAAGGTGGAATTAGTACTCCATTTAATCCAGATGTTCTAGACTCAAGTGTATATTTGTTCGTAGTAGAGGATGACATCATGGCTTGGAGTTCCAATCAAGATCAGGAAGTTATGACTCACAATGTTTTCCGTGAAACGGCATTGCACAATCACCAAGTTCAATTACAACCTGCAGAAACCTGGACGCATGAAGTTGAATGGGTAATCCCTGAGACAATAATTTACCCATCTGGTCATGAAGATGGAGAAGGTAATGAACAAACTGGCGAACATCCCATTCCCACTCCAATAAATCCTGCAAAAGTTTCTGTCGTTGCCGTTGTTTATGACAACGATGATACATCCAGAACAACATCTTCTGGGAAAACAGGTAATGCTGCTGATACTCCAAGAGCTGCAAATTCAGCTACTCCTCAGTCAACGGCCTATGATGAAGAAAATGAACCTCCTAAAGTAATCAGCTACGATGAGAAATTATCTGGCAATATCGCTGAGATAAATGCAATGCTTGAAGACGATGACGGTATTGGTTCAGCATATGTAATCTATAACTTTGAAAATGGATCTTATGACGATGAAGCTTGGGGAGTAATGCCCATGCAAATAGACAATAATGTTGCTATGGCCTCAATTGAATTTGCAGAAGGTGATCCTGTTTGGTATCGAATTTTACTAGTAGACGGAAAGCACGCTTTTGCAGCCAGTGAGGCAAAGCAGTTCGAAGGGACCGGAGGAGGTAGTATTACAGAAGATTCTCCAGGATTTGGGTTCCTCATTGTGACTATGGCCCTATTAATCAGTTTAATTAGAAGAAAATATTAACTGTACCAATGGCGGAAAAGAAAACGGAAGTCGTGCAAAAGACAAACTGGGATAATCTAGTCGAGAAAGTAACTCAGAGCAAGGGATACAACACAATTCTCGATAACAAAGTACTCTTTAGTGTAGGAGCATCAATAATTCTGATTTTGGCAGTCGTTCTGTATGGGATGATCGGAGGTGAATCTGATGCTCCGGATTTTACACTAAAAGATACTGAAGGAAAGACGTTCTCGCTCTCGGATTACGAAGGCGAGAAAGTAGTTGTCTTGGATTTCATGTTCACTACGTGCGTACCCTGTGAAAAGTTCGTGAAATATGCGCTTGAACCATATTCCAAGAATATGGACAACGATGACGTTGTTATCATCTCGGTAAGCGTATTCGGTGAGGATGACGAATCAGAGTTGAGGGATTACGCCAAGGATTATGGATGGAGGCATGCGATGGGAGATCCAAGTGGCGATATCGAGATTGCATATGGTGTTACAGGAACTCCTAAACTATTCGTTATTGATAAGGATGGGGAAATTACCTATGAAGCGGGTGGTACCACGGGGAATTCCGTTCCCGGTGATTCGGATGAACTGGAACTGGAAGTGAACAAGGCTCTGACCGGCCAGGGAACGCTTGTCAAGGTAAGAGAATCTTCGATATATCTGTTCGCCGTTGGAGCCGGTGTCATGGTTTTCTTTTCACCATGTTCATTCCCCATGCTACCTGGTTACATGTCTTTCTACCTAGCTAACAAAAAACAGCGTGTCGGTGAATTCAATGAAAAAGCCGCCAGAGAAACCCTTCCAGACGGATTGGCGGCCGCTGCTGGATTAATGGGAATACTATTGCTGATTGGAATTCTGCTGGTTCCATTTGTAAGCATAATCGGAGGATTCATTCCTGTACTCGAACTGGTAGTAGGCATCCTGATCCTGACCATGGGTGTCATAATGGTCATGGAATATGATTCGGAGAAGATAGTTAGGCCATTCAGAAACCTGATGTCGGCCATAGCTAGGTCCCAGCCTGTGATGATGGCCAAGAGCGGAATTGAAAGTGGTATCAAGGCAACCACAGGAAAAGAATTCAGTTTCTCGCATGGTGAAGCCGGAACCAGAACCGGACTCTTCTGGTATGGCGTTGCCTATGGTTCTGCTGCTACCGGTTGTGTGGCCCCGGTTGTTGTAGGACTATTGACTGCCAGCATCAGCAAAGGAATCGTAACCGGACTGCTCGTTTTCCTGATATTCTCGGCTACGGCCGGAGCCCTCATGGTTGCATTCACGATGATAGTGGCGGCATCCGAATCCACGATAGTCGACAAATTGAAGGCTTCCACTCGCCAAATCGAAATGGCTGGGGGCGTGGTCATGATAATTGTCGGGCTGTATCTGATGTACTATTTCCTCTCAACGAGTGTATTCTAGATAATCGGCAGGCAATGGAGGCTCGGGGACCAATTCCTTGCCAAAGGTCTTCTTTCCTACCGTAATCAGTGTGGTCTCCTTATACATCTCGACATTGGTGTACAGGTCGTCAAAGTATATCGGGCGATGAGCCTTGGCACGATCCTCATCGATAGGATTGTTCACTGTTAGAATCTCGTTGTCCTCTCCAGTAATTACTATCCAATGCGGGATATCGTCTTCTTCCTCCTCGAATATGATTGTGGAAACAAGGGCAATCAGGACCCTGTCGGCCTCAAGGGCCTCTCTTATGTCCTTCAACGTTGGTTTTCGCACCTCCTGAGTAGTTCCATTAAGAGCGCAAACCCGTTTCTGCATGTCGTGGAAGAATTCCAGATAATGTTCTTTGCCGTTACTGGCCTTGATATATGTCTTGGCTCGTTCTATCAGCCCTAACCCGGGATTGTCGGTTATTATGTGCGGATGAAGGCCTCTGACTGCTAAAGGTGCACAAACCCCATACCTGCCTGCACCTTTCATCTCAACAGCTGTAGTTTCTCTCCATAATTCGACTTCCAGATCCCTATCCATTTCACTAACGAAATTGAAATACTTCAGAGTCATAGCAACGCATGCCGGGCCACAGCTGAAATCCATGGATTGCGAATATAAAGGAACGTCCAGATTCACGAAAAACCACTCAGGGGGTGGTCAAATAATATTGCCT
>CAZXZT010000069.1:0-5523 GCA_964645695.1 uncultured archaeon | reverse complement strand
GTAGTGGTAATGTTGCACAGTACTGTATAGAGAAGGCCATTAGCTATGGTGCCAAAGTTGTCACCATGTCTGATTCGGGAGGGTACATCTTTGACAAGGACGGAATCGATGAGGAAAAATTGACATGGGTTATGGATCTCAAAAATAATCGAAGAGGACGTATCAAGGAATATGTATCCAAATTCTCTGGGTCTAAATATCATGAAGGCAAGAGACCTTGGGGAGAGAAATGTGACGTGGCTTTGCCTTGTGCCACCCAAAATGAGATTGAGGTACCGGGTGCTAAAAGCCTGGCAAAGAATGGTTGCAAAGCAGTATGTGAAGGAGCTAACATGCCTACTACTCCCGAAGCGCTTGAGATACTTATGAAGGCAGGCGTCCAGTTCGGACCGGCAAAGGCGGCAAATGCCGGAGGAGTTGCCGTGTCCGCGTTGGAAATGTCCCAGAATGCGGCCTTTGAGGAGTGGACCCGTGAGCAGGTTGATGACAAGCTTGATCAGATAATGACAGGAATTCACAAGCAATGTTCTGACGCGGCCACTAAATATGGAGACAAAGGGAACTTGGTAATGGGTGCCAATATTGCAGGTTTTCTGAAGGTTGCCAACGCCATGATTGATCAGGGCGTCGTTTGAGACAAAAGGCTACAATCGCTCTTTTTCTAGTTACAATAATCTGGGGCTGGACTTTTGTCTGGCTCAAAAATGCACTTGACGCCTCAGCTTCGTACACCAGTGGCGATCCGAAGTACATTGTCTCCACGCTCTTTGTGACTCTAAGATTTGGTGTGGCAGTAATTCTGTTTCTCCTGATTTCCCCCTCCATTATAGGTGAGGTAAAGGGATTCCAAGTCTGGAACGATGGTATGATTCTGGCTCTTTTAATGACTGGAGGATTTGTTTTCCAGATGATTGGTCTGGAGGGCCTGACACCAGCGGTCTCAGCTTTTTTGACCAGTTTGTATGTACTATTTACAGCACTTATTTTAGCGTGGTATGCAGGCAGATTGCAGAATCGAACCTTGCTCATGGGCGTCGTCCTTGCAACATTCGGTGCAGGTTATATTCAGGGACCACCGGAACTTCATTATGATATTTCTGAGTGGCTGACTATTTTGTGTGCCCTTATGTTTGCAGGCCACATCATAGCTACCGATGTTGTTACCAAGCGCGTATCCCCCATCGGTGTAACTTTCACATCGATTACCCTTTCCACAATTATGTGTATTCTCCTTTTCGGTATCTTTCTTTTCCTAGATATTGGTAAGGTAGATACAGTTGGTCTGGTGACGGAAAAAGATTTTATTTATCCATTGTTGCTATCATCAGTTTTTGGAACTTTTGGTGCCTTAAGTTTGGTAAATTATTTTCAGAAGTATCTGGATCCAGTACGGGCTGCAATTCTTTATGCTCTGGAACCTGTCTGGGCAACTTTATTGGCTATACATTTTGACATGACTGAATTTTCATTCTGGCTTATACTGGGTGGCAGTTCTCTTCTGGTTGGGAACTTGATTGCTGAATTAGGTAATCAGAGTGTTTCTGAATAGCGTCTTGAAACTTCAGCCCAGTTTATGACATTGAAGAATGCAGTGATGTAATCTCCTCTCAGGTTCTGATAATTCAGGTAGTATGCATGTTCCCAGACGTCACAACCTAGGATGGGCGTCTTACTATCACACCCGCCATACTTTTTTCCCATTAATGGATTATCCTGATTTGCAGTAGAGCATACAGATAATTTTCCTTTGGAGGAGCATAACCATGCCCATCCAGAACCAAATCTGGTCATTCCGGCTTTGTGGAATTCGGCTTTGAAATTATCTAGGCTTTCGAATGCCTCAAGAAGAGCAGAGTTTAGTTCTGAACTCATTTCTCCGCTTCCAGGTCCCATTATCTCCCAGAACATTGCATGGTTGAAATGTCCTCCACCGTGGTTTCTCACAGCACCTCTTTGGGCCTCGGGTACAGCATCCAGATCTGTAATGAGTTCTTTAACAGTTTTTTTGCCTAAGTTTCCTGCAGCTTCTACAGCACCATTCAACATATTCACATATGCGGCGTGATGCTTGTCATGATGAAAGCGCATAGTCTCCTCATCAATATATGGTTCAAGCGCGCTATAGTCATAAGATAAATCGGGTACTTTAAATGACATATTTTCTCCTGTGCTAGGCAGAATGGTGGTCTTTATTATGTTTAACTATTCTATATCTTCCAACTTTGTTCCGGATCTTTCATTATCAGCCTAGTAGGATAGGCTAAGTTGACACCTTGCTCTTCGAATTGTTTTAGAATTTCTTTAACATAGTAAGATTTTGTTGATCGCATTAATGGTGCATTAGGGACATAATATCTTATTTCCATTATGACTTCTTGATCACCAAAATCTCTTAACACAATCTGTGGAGGTTTCGGCTTTTCTTGGCAGATATTTTCGTTATTCTTAGCAATTTCTTCAACGATTTTCTCGCCTTTCATTACATTTTCCCAGGTTGGTACCAATCCTAATCTGATTCTTACTCTAAGATTCATGTCGTCTTTGTGGTTAAAATTAGCTATAGTATCCTTCGTTAGTAGTTTGTTCGGTACGGTTAATAAAACTCCATCAGTTGAACGTACTCTTGTAGTCCTGAGACCTATTTCCGTCACATCTCCCCAGCTTGAATACAAACTTCCAATTTTCTTTGGAAGTAATATTCGATCGCCCTCCCTGAATGGCCTGTCAACCATGAGAAAGATACCGGCGATAATGTTCTCGATGGTATCCTGGGCTGCGAAGGCCATAGCTAGACCTACAATACCCAGAGCGGCGACAATCCCGGTCACATTTATTCCCAGTTCATTCGCAGCTGTAAGAAGAAGTACTGCCCAAAGACCCACGCTTGCAACTCTGAAAAGAAAATTCTCAATCCCCTCATCTATGTAATCGTACTTGTCAAATACCCGTTTCAAGTATCTCAGAATGATTCTTATAATGGGAATTCCGATAATTATAGTTAGCAATGCGGCCACAGGACCAAGACTTGCCAATTCCGTTGCGCAACTGTAGGTTGGTTCTAGTTCATTTGGCAGATTATCTATACAACTCATAATGTTTCATTGCACCCTCTTTAAGAAATCTTCTTCCAGTCATATGTCTTTAAATCTGCACTATTATGGTAATTTAAGATAATAATGGATATTTCAAAATATAGAGAAGATTTTCCTGTTCTGAATACTGAGGATGCGCCTACCTATCTCGACAGTGCTTGTATGACTCTCAGGCCACAGCAGGTGATTGATTCAATTGTGGAGTATTATACCAAATATCCTGCATGTGGTGGCCGTTCGGTTCACAGAATGAGCTGGCAGGTTACTGAAGGCTTTGAAATGGCCAGAGACAGCCTCCGCAGGTTCATGGGAGCCGAACAAACATCGGAGATAGTTTTCACGAGAAATACAACGGAGGGGATGAATATGGTAGCCAATGGTCTTGGATTGAATAAAGGAGACAAAGTTCTGACCTCTGATAAAGAGCATAACTCAAATGTGGTACCTTGGCATCATATGGCCAAATACAAAGGGATTGATTACCAGGTTGTACCCGCAAAAGATAATTACTATTTTGATTTGGAAGCATTGAAAGAGAGTATCGACAGCAGGACCAGGCTCATGAGCATTGTCCATACATCGAATTTGGACGGCCACACAAATCCTGTTAAGGACATTATCGAAATATGTCATGATAAGGGAATTAGAGTATTGATGGATGCAGCTCAAGCGGCACCTCACAAGGAATTGGATGTGGTTGATCTAGATGTTGATTTCGCCTCTGTAAGTGCCCACAAATTTTGTGGGCCCAGTGGTATGGGAGCACTTTACGGCAAGTACGACGAACTGAAGAATTTGATTCCAACTTATGTGGGAGGTTCCACTGTGGTTTCTTCGTCATATGACGGCTACAAGTTATTGCCACCACCATCATGCTTTGAGGCAGGTCTTCAGGATTATGCAGGTGCGATAGGGGCTGGTACGGCCGCAGAATATGTCATGGACGTCGGACGGGATAATATCCAGAAACATGAGAGGAAACTCAATAGTATTCTGTCTAGTAGGCTGGAAAGCATCGAAGGAGTCACTATTGTGGGTCCTGAGGATGTTTCGGAGAGAGGTGGCATTACTTCATTTAATTTGGAAGGCTGGGATAATACCGATGTAGCCATGCATCTGGACGAAAAATACAATGTTGCAATTAGGAGTGGAATGCACTGTGTCCATTCATGGTTCAATTCGCGCGGGATTGAAGGCACTGCAAGATCCAGTATATATTTCTACAACAATGAGTCCGATGTGAGAAAATTCACTGATGCTGTAGAAGATATGCTGAGTGGCTAATGGTATATTATCCATTAGCTTCTTCTGAATCCGAATTTAATATTGGAGTACCTAGATATTGTTCTAGGGTTTTCCCTCCATACCGGTATGTTCCAGGTTTGCATCCACATCCTACCAATAGTCCTGATGGCCATAGTTATGGTTTGGAAGATGAAGAGCATGAAAAGTGGGACTCTGAATCATGGAGTAAAAATGAAGATTATCTTTTTGGAATAGATCTGTATAATTATCACTATTATTGGGAGGCTCACGAGGCCTGGGAGGGCTTGTGGATTGCATCGGTTAGGAATAGTAGCGAACACAGGTTTCTTCAAGGTTTAATCAAGTGCGGAGCCGCTCTTCTAAAAATAAGAATGGCAAATTACGAGCTTCAGGATCTGATAGGAGCACGTAAGTTGTCTAAATCCGGAATGAGCCTTTTGTCCCAAGTTGGTATCGATAATTTTATGGGTCTGGATATCTCAGGATTCATAATATCCTATAAAGATTTTGTACAGCCCATTCATGAGGACATAGTTCCCGTAATTAATCAAAAGACGCCACGCATTGAACTTATAGTTTAATCATGGGGCGACTGGCCCCGCATTCTGGGCACATTTGAATTTTTTCCTTGGCGTAATCGTGGTTGCATGCTGGGCATATCGGTGAAAGAACAAGATCTGAGCTTTCTTCAATATCAATTCTTTCCTCTTCAACTCTTGCAAAACTAATTTCATTTTGCTCTGCATTCGGTATTTCAAATCTTCCAGCCCCCCCAATTTGGGCTAACAGGTCTGGTGGTAGAGTTACAGTTCCGGTATCATCAATTATAATCTCCCGACTCACATTTAGATCTGCTATGTCAACACTTTCGCCGTGTTGGGCAACAAACCTTCCATCTCTAAGTTCTAGTGATCGGTCCGCAAACGCTGCAACTTCCCTGTTGTGTGTTACAATCAGGAAGGCCACATCTCTTTCTTCGTGAAGCTCTTTAAACAATTTCAACACTTCTCTGCTTGTGACTGGATCCAAAGCTCCTGTTGGCTCATCTGCCAGAATCAGTTTCGGGTCAGTAATCAGAGCTCTTGCAATTGCCACTCTTTGTTGTTCCCCTCCAGACAATTCTTCAGGCATTCCATGGGCCCAGTCTTTCATCTTCAAGAATTTT
>CAZXZT010000068.1:0-5524 GCA_964645695.1 uncultured archaeon | reverse complement strand
CTGGGATGAGTTTGTACCCAGATTTGTCGATTACGTTAAAAATATGAAAGTTGGTGACCCATCTTCTGATGACTCAGATTTAGGTGCATAAGTTTCTTCATCCCATAGAGACAAGGTAGAATCATACATCCATCTAGCTCAGAGAGAAGGTGGCAAGATACTATGTGGGGGCCAAACTCCAAAACTGGATTCACCTTTTGATAAGGGATCCTTTCTAGAGCCTACGGTAGTTTCGAATCTTGATTATCTGAGTCGCACAGCTACAGAGGAAATATTTGGTCCAGTGGTGACAATCCACCCTTTTGGAAATGACGAGGAAGCAATCAAAATGGCAAATTGTACAGATTATGGTTTAGCAGGTTCAGTCTGGACTGGGGATTCCGAAAGAGGAACTAAAGTTGCCGAGAAAATCGAAACAGGCATGGTCTGGGTCAATACTTGGTTGCACCGTGATTTACGCGTGCCTTTCGGAGGAGTCAAGGACAGTGGTATGGGTCGTGAAGGTGGTCGATGGAGTTTGGGATTCTTTTCCGAGGCAGTTAACATATGTGTAAAATCATGACCAAAAATCATTATATCGAGGCGCAAGAGTAAGTTGCTATGTCCAAAGGAAAAATTGTGATGGGTGCTCTGGCACCTCATCCCCCACATTTGGTTTATGCGGAGAACCCACCCCAGAACGAGGCAAAATCCGAAGGTGGTTGGGAAGAGTTGCGATGGGGTTATGAGAGATTACGCAATAGCATGTCTGACATAGATTATGACGTCATTGTGATTCATACACCGCATTGGCAAACATTTGCTGGAACACATTTTTTAGGTGTAGAAAAATTCAAGTCCCTATCCGTTGACCCCGTTTTCCCGAATTTGTTCAGGTATAATTACGATTTGAAAGTAGACGTCAAATTGTCCAAATCCATACACGATGGTGCAGCCGATTCTGGTTTACTTGTAAAAATGATGGAGAATCCTGATTTTAGAATTGATTATGGAACTATTACCAGCTGTCATTTGGTAAATCCGGCATGGGATAAGCCAATAGTTTGTATATCCTCAAATCGTTCCAAATTCTACTTCAATGCAGAGGTAATGCAAGCTAACATGATTAAATTGGGAGAGGCTACCCGTAAGGCCATCGAAGCTTCAGGAAAGAAGGCTCTGCTTCTTTCAAGCAATTCCCTTTCACATCGCCATTTTACAGTAGAACCTGAAGTTCCAGAGGACATGAGTCAGGAACATGTAACTAATCATCACCAGTATTTGTGGGATATGAAGATGATCAATCTCATGAAGAAAGGCAAGACCCGAGAAATGATTGATTTTATGCCTGATTTTACTCAGCAGACTAAAGCTGAAACAGAGGCTGGAAGTCTTACATGGCTTATCAGTGCTCTTGGTTTTCCAGATTATGAAGCGATAGTACACGCATATGGAACGGTGATAGGCACTGGTAATGCAATAGTGGGGTGGGATCCTAGTCAAGCCAAGACATGATAGACACCAACGTTCCCAAAGGTATACTTGTGCCTGGCATGCCTCAGACACTTCTTTGCCCTGAGAAAAATGAGGGTTGGCAGCG
Source organism: uncultured archaeon (assembly GCA_964645695.1). Taxonomy (GTDB): domain Archaea; phylum Thermoplasmatota; class Poseidoniia; order MGIII; family CG-Epi1; genus CG-Epi1. Next base: position 3,945 of record CAZXZT010000068.1, on the reverse strand, counting down.
AGTAAGGGATGCTTATGACAAAGCTCGTGGTGAAATCGAAAAGACAGATGCAGAGATCATAGTCATTTATAGTACTTTCTGGCCATCTATTCTCGGCCATCAAATACAGGCGTTCCCCGAACCTGAATGGACGCATGTTGATGATGAATTTCATGATCTGGGAAGCATCAGTTACAAATTCAGGATGGATCCGGAATTTGCAGAATTGGCTGTGGCTAAATGTAAGGAACGAGGTTTGCATGCCCGTACGGTTTCCTATTTTGGATTCCCGATAGACACAGGTTCGGTAGTGGCTCTGAAATTATTGAATCCCGACAATCGTTTACCAGCAGTTATTGTATCTAGCAATATGTATGCCAACAGAGCAGAGACCATAGTTCTTGGAAAATCAGTTAGAGATGCTATAGATAGCAGTGGGAAAAAAGCCGCCGTTGTGGTTGTATCTGCATTGTCTAATCGTCTACATACGACACCTATTGAACCAGTCGATGACAAAATTCATTCTCTCAAGGATAATGAGTGGAATTTAAAATTCCTTGAATACCTTGAAAAAGGCAGATTGGAGGATGTTTCTCAATTATCACGCCAATTTCATGATGAGGCACGCGTACCTAAGGTTGTCAGTTTCAAACCCTTTTGGGTCATGGCCTCAATTATGGGTCAGAATAACTTCTATGAAGGAAATATATTGGCCTATGAGCCTATTTGGGGAACCGGTGCAGTGGTTGCCACAATGACGCCTGCAGAGGACACTGCTGGAGATCTAGAATACGATGAAGACGACCCTGAATTTTACAAGGGAGATCGTGAAGTCTTAGATTTCTATGACCAACCTGAGATTGGTCCTTTAGAGGACGAAGATGGCGATTAGAACAGATAAAGCAGCTAAACCCGTTGGAGCCTATGTTCATGCTAAAGAAGCCGGAAATCTAGTGTTTCTTTCAGGTGTCGGCCCTAGACATCCTAAAACTGATAAAATTCCAGAGGGAATAGAGGCACAAACACATGCAACTTTTAGTAATGTAATGGCCATTCTGGAAGCTGCAAATTTAGATATGTCAAACGTGGTTGATATCATGGTATTTTTAACAAATATGAATCGAGACTTCAAAAAATTTAATTCAATATATGCTGAATATTTAGAAGGTTATGAGGCAACTAGAACAACTGTTGAAGTGAGCTCACTACCAACGCCAATATCCGTTGAGTTTAAGGTCGTAGCAAAAAAATGAATTTTATATTTCTAGCAATTAAAGAACATCCATGGGGCCGTGAGATGCTTTCCCAACTTCTGGACGCCGAATTCAAGCCCTCTCTGATCATTCAGGAATTCTCGGAGGGCGGTGAGATTGAAAGGGAGAAATTTGAATTCAGGATAGGAGACCATCCCCTGGCTCCTACTATGGAATCTCAAGCTGCTAAACGTGATATTCCCGTTGTTGAAGTTCCAATACATAATGATGAACATTGTATGGAATATATTGAGAAGGCTGAGCCCGATTTGATTGTATTTGGAGGTACCCGGATAATCCGTGGAAAGATTCTGGAATATGGGGAGAGTAGAGGAGGTGTACTAAATTCACATCCGGGCCTTCTACCCGAATGCCGAGGTTCAGCATCACCAGCTTGGAGTGTTCATGAGAATATTAAAATTGGTAGTAGCTGCCATATTTGTTCAACCGAGATCGATGCCGGTGACTTGGTAGGCAAGCGTGAAATCACAGTTAGAAGAGGAGATGATTATCATGATATTTGCTACAAGACTCTGGTCGTGGCTTCAACCCTCATGGTAGAGTCAGTAAGGGCATATTCGGAAGGTAAGTTAGATCTAAAAAGAAGACCCCAAGGACAAAGTCCCAATCCAGTATTCAGGTACGACCCTGAAGTGGAGAAAGAGGCGATTCGTATACTCGAAAGACAAACTTACAAACACTACGTAGATTAAACAAGTTTTAATTATAGGTGTAAAATCGAATATTATGGCCATACTGCGTCTCTTTGGACTATATTTCATGATGACCTTTTTGATGATAGTAGTCGGACTTGTCGTGGGAGCCTATTTTGGCGGTGATCCTTTTTCAGGAATGATTATATTTCTGTTTATAGCCATAGCAGTCAATATTTTCTCATATTTCTATAGTGATTCCCTGATTCTCAAAGCCTATGGAGCTCGAATAATAGAGCGACAGGACAGTCCTAGATTGTATGGTATGGTAAAGAATATAGCTAATATTAATGAACTACCAATGCCCCGTATTGCAATAGTCGATTCATCAACACCGAATGCTTTTGCAACTGGCCGTAATCCAAAGAATGCAGTGGTTGCTGCAACGACAGGCTTGATGTCTATTCTGGATGATAATGAGTTAGAGGGAGTTATGGCCCATGAGATGGCCCACGTCAAGAATAGAGATACCTTAGTAATGTGTGTTGCGGCCACAATTGCTGGTGCCATAGCCTTTGCAGCACGTATGTTATGGTGGAATAGTCTCTTTTCAGGAGGGCGTGGCCGTAACGTTCATCCAGCCTTGATGCTGCTAGTAATTCTTACGGCTCCCCTTGCCGCCTTTTTGCTTCAGATGGCTGTTTCTCGAAGCAGGGAATTCCATGCAGATGCAACCGCAGCTAAATTGACAAACAAATCCTGGGCTTTGATTAGTGCCCTTAAGAAGCTGGAATGGGAAAACCATAGGAAGCCATTGGATTGTGGTTCACCTAGTAACGCAGCTCTATGTATTGTAAATCCGTTGAGGGGCAATGATTTCTTCATCAATCTGTTCTCGACACATCCGCCTATGGAACTTCGTATCAAGGAATTGGAAAAGTTGTGATCAGTGCCTCTCTGATTATCATCGGGGATGAGATTCTCTCAGGCAGAACTGAGGACAAGAATTTGGCTTATCTTGCCAAATGGTTAGGCAAGTTAGGAATCCATCTCTTAGAGGTCAGGATTGTTCTGGATGATGAATCGGATATAATTGAGGCTGTCAATGCCCTTCGAAAAAGGTATGATTATGTTTTCACGACGGGTGGAATTGGACCTACACATGATGACATAACCACGGAAAGTGTGGCTAAGGCTTTCGGTGTTAAAACCAAGATTGATGATGATGCACTTACCAAAATGAAGGAGTATCTAGCAGGTAAGGAATTGACAGAACCTCTTCTTAAGATGCTCTACATCCCTGAAGGAGGTGAATTGATCTATAGTCCTGCAACCAAGGCCCCAGGTTACAAGATTGAGAATGTTTTTGTAATGGCAGGAATACCAACGATAATGCAGGGCATGTTGGAGGGAATGTATGCCTATCTTGAAAAGGGGGAAGTAGTACATTCACGTTCTTTTGATATTTTTGTGGGTGAGAGTTTATTTGCCGAGAAATTAACGGTGATTCAAGACCGATTCACAAGTTTGGACATAGGTAGCTATCCTTTTTCACGTGATGGAAAATACGGAGCCACAATTGTCATCAGATCAACGGACGAGAATAAACTGGATGCCTGCGAGGAAGAGATACGGGATTTGATAAAGGAATACTGATATCTCAGGTAATAGAACCAATACCTTCGACCGCTTTCTTGAGTGCTTCAATACTCTTGGCCATTGATCGGTTAACATTCAATATCTCATCTCTTTCCTTCTGTAATTTCTTTGCTTCTTGAAACAACCCTCTCATAAGCGCCTCAATTGTATTCCCCGTTTCATCACAGGTCGGACAGAAATCAAACAATTCTTTATCACTTTTGAAAATTTCTCTTCTAACATAGTCTTCAAGCGTGGTCAACGACATAATGTAGGATTGGTTACGTTTTATTATTCCTTTGGTCTCTATATTCTTAAGTATGAGAGTGTATATTCCTGATACGCAATGCCATTGTACTCTCATAGTCGATTAGGAACTTATGAAAACTGCCCATTTCAATACAAATTACGTTATGTTGACA
>CAZXZT010000067.1:0-5534 GCA_964645695.1 uncultured archaeon | reverse complement strand
GAGCTACCATAAAGGAATAGGAAATTCGAAGTTCCCCTGACAGGTATCTTGACCAGAATCGTGGAAGTGCCAGTATTGTCCCACTGCTCTATCCAGTAATTGTATTTCGTATCTCCCGAAGATGAATAGAATCTTATATCGGAGCCATCTGATTTAGCGTGCGAGTAATTGAAATTTGATGTGTCCAGAACTATATTGACAACCGAATCTGTAATTGATGTGGCCGGCTCAAGCGTTATCTGGCGAGAATAATTGAAAAGAGGGTTGAAACTGCCAGAACCCTGAACCCCAAAGTCAGGAGTTGTACTCAGGCCGGTTACCAGAACGTGCTCATAATCCTTGAACGACCAGAAACCATCAACATCCTTGGCCCTGAAAGTTATGTTATGATAACCTGCCGACAAAGTGGTAGTGGAAAAATCCTTGCTGGTACTAATCACGCCGTCGAGGTCTGAACGCCATTCATAGGCCGAGATAGAACCATCATTGTCGGTTGCCGTGGCAGTGAAACTTACAGACGTACCCGTTGGAGCTGCATTAGGAGTTACCGCAGTTATATTGACGACAGGAATGGTCTTGACACGAATCATGGTGGCCGAACTGGTGACCGAATTGCCTTCATTGTCCGTAGCCTTGACCGTAATGTTATGGTAGCCTGCACTGAGTCTGGAGGTCACGTTGAGAGACAGATAAGAATCGTACCCGATTGCGCCATCGACGTCCGAGCTCCAGGTATAATTGGCGATCGACCCGTCACTGTCTGAGGCCGAAACCGAAAAGGTGGCATTAGAAGCTGAGGATGCGCCCAGAATGAATTCCGACGTGGTCAGGACCTTCTTGGTCAGCCTCACTTCATCGATCTTGCCATCAAAATTCTGACCCGACGAATCCCACATATATGTCCCAATGTAAAAGGCACAACATTGATTATTATACAATCCATTAGAACCATCAAACGATTGGGTTTGGTCAAGATTCCCATCAATATAGATCCTTGCCTCACCAGAGGCAACATCTATTGTCGCGGCAACATGCTTCCACTCATTGATTCCAATTTTCGAAACACTTGTTTGTGAAATTGTATTTGCGCCACCACCGTCATTCCGCATGTAGAACCAGAAAGTAACATATCCCTGTTGATTGATATAGAGCGCAAATGAAAATGGATTCTCTCCAGATACAATATAGTGATTATAACCCGTAGGCAAGGACTCTTGTCTGACCCATGCCTCTATTGTGAATTCTTCCCAGGTTTCTCCCCTTCCAATAGAGGAATCATGCACATAGGAATCACTCTCATGCTCAAAGTCCAAGGCCTTACCGAATTTACCGCTACCGGACCAGAGCGCTGTATAAACAGACATATCATAATCGTAAGCGGTTTGATCGTGGGCTATGGAGCCAGTACCCTCTTCGAAAGGCCAGTAGCCCTTGGTGTAAGAATCGACTCTGCTAGTTTCTAACACCTCGCCACCCATCCATCCATACTGCTGGGAAGTGGCCGGGATGATTGCGACTCCCGCAATCACAGGTGGAGCATTGACCCTCAGGCTGACGAGCGCGGGATGGCTCCAGCGGTGAAGAATGAATGTTTCATTGTGGGTAAAAGATGTAAGAACGCTGTGGGTCCTATGGACCTCATCAATCTTGCCGTCGAAGTAGGAGCTTCCATGCCAGCCGGAATAGCCACCTATGGAATCGTAGGATCCCCAATTGTAAAGAGAGTAACCGGAATTTGTGGATTCTGTATCCTCAAGCGTACCATTGATGTACAGCTTTAATTCATCGTCTGATCCGCTGTAGGTACCTGCAATATGATACCATACTCCTGTGGTCAAGACCGTGGTACTGTATGTATATTCATACCCGTAACTGCTACTATATGTTTTGAAACGAATCTCATTGTCGGACATGAGCTGAATATGCGCAAGGCCTCTCCCACTTTCATAGAGCATCTTGTCGCTTGAGGGATCGGAATCGAGGTAAATCCACATCTCTATCGTAAATTCAGTTGGAGTCGAAGACAGTCCGCTGGAACTGCGGACAAAATAGTTGCTACCATCAAAATCCAGGCAGGAGCCAAATCTTCCATCTGTCCAGGAAGGCGATTTGTAAATGTTCGCGTTGAATTCGTTGTCAGTGGCGTCATAGGCTGTCGAACCGGTGCCCTCGTCCAGGCGCCAGATATACTGGGTGCCACTGTCTGCCTGTGGCCCTACTTGTACAACGGAATTGTCCGTACCGCTATACTGTGCCTGAAGAGTTATAGTATGGTTACCTGGAGACAGGGAATCAGTGGTGAACGAAAGATTGGTGCTCAGCAATCCATCGATGGTAGAGGTCCAGTAGTAGCCTGTCACGTTGGAGGAATCCTCTGCATATCCCTGGAAAGTCACGTTCTCGTACTGTTTTACAAGGCTCGAAAGAGTACTGTTGATATACGCCTTCTTGAGATAGGGACTGCCATACAGCTTCGTCAGACCGTCCCCTGCGGAATCCTTGTCACCCACCAGTATGTAGGAGGAATCTGAAGAGATTGCCGTATCCTGAATGTCCCCGGCCGCGTCCTGTCTCCAGATGAAGGTCAGACTGTTCTTGTTGAAGAAGTACAGTTGATCACCACTAGACGACACCATATTCAACCCGTCCGGGGTCAGTGAGATTGAAGAAACGGTCGCACCGGTCAGAGCGGCCCAGGTGGGCTGGGAACTGGACGTGTTGAAAAAATAGAGATACTTGTCCTGAGAGCCAGCTGCCAGGAAAGTTCCATCGGAGGACAGCGAAACGGACGTTGCCTTATTGCCGGTCTCGTATTCCCATATGCTGTTACTGCTCGATACTGAATAGTAATACACATAGTAATCCTCGGAGGCCAGTGCGATATTGGTTCCATCACTATTTATCTCCACGGAGGTCACGACGCCCAGCGAATCGTCAATCCAGACTGGCTCAGCATCATCCTTACCGAACAAATACAGATAGCCGTAGCTGTTGGCATCCGTACCGACTGCTATGTAATCGCCGTCGGAGCTGATTGATATATCAATGATATCTCCTTCCAGATCATCGCTAGACCACGAGGGATCGCCGTCTGTTCCCTCGAACAAATACAGCTTGTCGCCCTTTCCGCCTGCAGCGATGTATTCTCCGTCAGAGGAGATGGCGACAGCGTAAACATCATTCCCCAGATCGTAGCGCCAGACGTAGCTACTACTGTTGTACCTGAACAGGTATGCCTTCTCGTTCTTCGATCCAGCTACTAGGTATTCCCCGTCCGAGGAGATGTCCACCGAGAATATCTCGTTCCCAGTGGAATAGCTCCATAGCGGAGTATTGTTGTTCTTTCCAAAAAGCTTGATAGCCACGGCCGTTGGGTACGTTGAAGCAGTGACATGCGTCCATAATCCGGAATTGTCCGTGATCTCGAAGGTTCTTACCGGAGTCTCGACAAACGAAGAACCATCAAAGGCCCGGACTTTCCAGTAATAGGTATCATTAACAGACAAACCGGAGACGGTCAGCGTGTTGGAAGTTTTCCAAGTGGTAGCTTGGGCTGAGAGGCTGTCTGCAGATGTGCCCAAATAGACAAGATACTGTAAACCGTCCGAACCCTTCCACAGAAGATCCACTGCAGTGACATAGCGTGTATAATTGACAAAGGGCGTCTCCATGGTGATGGACGTTACCGCCTGCACCCGGAACTGGCTGACGCTACTGGTAAGGACTGTCTCACTACCATCCTTGATTGCCACTTTCCAGTAGTATGTCGCTCCAGGTGTTAGGTTCACTGCCTTGTAATTTCTGTCACTCAGATTGGTGGAAAGCGCAGTTAACAGACTGCTGTTCGTACTGAGATAGATATCGTATGTCCAGTCAACGGCATCCTCGCCATCGACTGCCCAGTGAATGGTCACATTGCGTGTCACCAATGAATTGTCGGCCGGGGTTATAGGAAACAGGAATTCGGTTGGAGCGTATTCCCACGAATACATGTAAATATTCTCTGAATCATAATCTGTGCCGACCGCAATCACTCTTCCACTATCAGATATGGAAGTCGATATCCAAGTTCGATCAGGCTGTTCATTATGATTCCAGAGAGGTGTGCTACTATCCTTGCCAAAGAAAAGTATCCCGCGCCTCATAGGGTCAGAACTTGACCCTGACCTTCTAATAACGGCCATATAACTACCATCCGCACTAACATCAGTCTCATAAATTGAACAACAACTACTATCATCACCGTCTGTTTGCCATAATTGAGTAATTCCTGACTCGGAGACTGAAAAATAATGAATCCTGTAATGTGATGAAGCGAGCAGATATTTACCATCGTCCGAGAACTCAAAGCCTCTAGGATATGAGCCCAACTCTGAGGTAATACCAATAGGTACGTTACTACTTCTGTGAAACACGTATCCACGATTATTGTTCGAGGAACAACAGGTAATTCCAACCGCAATAAACTCACCGTTGGCCGAGATGCCTACGGTATAGATACCGTTCGGAAAAGGACCGTATTTCCACAGAGGGGTCGTACTTCCCACGTTATAAAGATAAAGAAGCTTCGTGCTAGTATCACCTATTGCAATGGTATGGCCGTCTGCCGACATCTCAATATAATATGGATCATCAAGCTGGACCTGCCATATCGCAGAATTGCTACCAACATCGAAAGCCCTGACCCAGTCTGAACAATCGGCAAAGGCAATGATTCTACCGTCTGCAGAGATAGCTAGGTCATTCATGCAAGTGTTCGCATCAAATTCCCATAATTTGACCGGATCGGTGACGCCATCCGTGAAATTGGTCCGGTAGACGAACAAGCGGTAATTGGTAGAACTGCTACCACCGTTGGTGGTAAATGCAAAATACTTGCCATCTCTAGACATTGCCACGTGAACGATTTCCGAACCGACCGAATAGGTCCATACCTCGGAATCTTCTTCGTCGTAATCAAACAGCATGACCTTGTCGTCGCTACCACCAGCACCTACCAAAGTGAAACGTCCGTCTCCTGAAACCGAAACCCAAGCAGTTGTACCGCCACTACCGGTACTGTCCCTCCAGTCCTCCTCCTTCTGATTCACCGAGAACTGCCAGACCGAGGTGGTCGTCGTGTTGATGCCGTCGCTTGCCTTCACCATCCAGTAGTAACGCGAATTGTTTGCCAGTCCGCCTGATTTAGTGTAGGTTGTTGACTTGGTCGTAGACACTAAATTCGTCGGAACAAAATCATCACAGTCGCTACTGCAGGTATCGAAGTATACCTGATAGGTCAATTCGTCACCATCCGCATCGCTACCGCTCCATTCTACGGTGACCGTGGAGGTTGAATACCATCTGCGTGAATTCTTGGGCGATACAAGCGATACCTCGGGGGGAGAATTGGGGTTAAGTTTGAGAACCTCTGAACTCATAGTCAGATTCTCGCCTTTGGCGACAATCTTCCAGTAATAGGTCAATGACTGGTTGAGCAATGACGTGGTATAGTTGAAAACGGTCAGGTTGGAAGCAACACGAGTCGTGGGACT
>CAZXZT010000066.1:0-5557 GCA_964645695.1 uncultured archaeon | reverse complement strand
TTATTATTCCCAAATTGGGGAATTCATTTCTAAAAAGGCAGGACCCCATTTGAAAATCGACATTATCGCGACGGCCTGATCACTTTGTTGGCAAATCATCAGAGCACTAGCTATTGCTTCAGCGGTTGTTAATTTTCCAATCTTTCCAGAGTTTACAGGATTAGCCGGAACTATGGGGGGTAATTTTCTTGGTTCCAAACCTCTTAATTTCAGCTTGGAAAACGTTGGTTTAGCCACATTCCAGGAGCAGTCGATACCAACAATGCCTCCAACTTCAGCCAATATTGAATCACCAGGAGATAACACCCGATCTGAGTAGGGGTCGAGAACGACTCCCTGCAACGGCAAGGTCCTCAATGAACTATGATTTCTGGAGAAGCCGAATCTTTCCATTCTTTTCGCAGTACATTTTTTTGGATCGTCCTGATCAAAGCAGAGAATTCTGATTTCAATTGACATGTAACGAGAAATCAACGGGTGGGGCTGCCATCGTTAAGCTACCTAAACTTATAAAATCGGCAAACGGAGCATATGATTCGATATTGTCTGCAGTAACGCCTCCCGATATCTCGATCTCAATATCGGAAATCTTCCTCAAGTCCAGTACTGCTTTCTTTGCATCTTCTACCGTGAAATTGTCCAGCATGACTCTGTCTGCCCCAGATTTAGCAACTTCCAGTGCCTGGGCACTATTGTCTGCTTCCACCTCTATCATGAGGTCTGGATGCCTCAGACGAGAACGTCCGACTGCCGTCTTTATGTCCTTACACAAACGAAGATGATTGTCCTTTATCAGAACTGCGTCATCTAGTCTCATTCTGTGCGTCATTCCGCCACCATGAACTACTGCTTGCTTTTCAAGTTCGCGGATGCCTGGAATTGTTTTTCTTGTCGCGAGAATCTCGACTTTAGGATTAACGGATTTGGCCATCTTCACCATTTGGGCTGTAAGTGTTGCTATGCCACTCAAATGACAAAGTATATTCAAAAGAAGTCTTTCGGATCTAAGGATGTCATGTGCCTTTCCTGACAATGAAAGAATACAAGTACCCGACTTAATCTCGTCGCCATTTGAAAACTTTGTATCGCCATGGACGTTGACTCTGGAAAGCAGAAGATTGCACGTATCCAGTCCAGAAATTATGCCTGGACCACCACTAATCTCCGCCTTACATGCGGAATTATCAACGACTGACTGACTCGTGACGTCCCCCTGCCCACGGTCCTCTGCCAACCAGTCGTCCAGAATATCTGCCATGTATCAGACGACAGTGACCTCAACTGACGGAATAAAGACTATCCCTAACTAGTCTCTTCGGCGTGACAACACTACAAATGTCAAAGCCAATAGGGACACGAAAGCCCCGAAACCCGGGAGACCACCTTCATCCTCTTCCTCTATTTCTTCGGTCACAACTTCCTCACCCTCAGTCTCTTTCACCTCTATCTCGGCGCTCAAATCAGGACTAGTAATCTCTGAACCGCCTGCAGACGTTGCTACTACCCAGAAGGTATAATCACGCCCAGAGAGTGCTGCTGCGTCAGGTGACAAAGTAACAACAATTGAAACTGTCTGTCCACGAGCTATCTCAATCTCAGTAGCGCCGAGGGTTGCCCATCCGGGCTCATCTTTCAGGACGAGGCTGACTGTATCGAGGCCATTGCCATTATTGGTTATATTCAGTTTCAGTTGCAACTGTGTTTCTTGAGCAACCGTAACAGTTCCATCGTAACCGGATGCATGGGCAATTGACAGATTATAAACCTGGGCCGTTTCAACGGAAACGTTACGGCTGGCTGTGCTTTCACCATCAGATGAAGTGACAGTCACAGCAATACCTCCACTATCTGCTCCAGCATCCTTGTCTTCAGGTACAGTAACAGATACTATGAATTGACCAGTACTTACCGCCGGAACGGTTATGCTGGACTGGCTTGCCATAGGTGCCCAGATTGCGGGTCCCTCCACTACAATTCCAAAAGTATCCGCTCCATTACCTGTGTTCGTAACATTGAAAATGAAATCTGCAGTTCCTCCAGGTTCCTTTAACTGTGAATCCGAATCAACGACGCTCAAAGAAACGCCGTAGTGCTGATCGACAGTGGCGATGAATGACTGTGATGCGTGCTCACCGCCTGACTTCGTAGAAGTAGCTGTCATTGAGAACGTTGCAGTAGCATCTGCCATCGCATCGGCAGGAACTGTCAAGGATATGGGAATTGAGGACGTCTGTTTCCAATTAACTTCTCCAGTGGTGTCGGGTTGGTTACTTAGCGTCCAGCCTGCTGGAACGTCCGATGTATCCCAAGTGATACTGAAGGTGTCCTTAGTATTACCCAGATTTCTAATCACTGACTCCCATGTAACTACAGCTGACCCTTCACTAAGATCCACATTTTGAGCGCCTCCGCCTGAAACGCTAACGCCGTACGATTCAGCTGCCACAACTTCTATGTCAGTCATGCCATATGGCTGAATATAGGGCATTCCACCCCATGGATCATCAGGATCGGTACTCGAAGCCTGCAAATCAATTACATGGCTTCCGGCCTTTACATCTCCAGTCAGATTGATAGTTATGTTCCAAGTATGCGAAGCGCTTGCGTTAATACCGTGCAGGATTCCTCCAAGCATCGGATCCCAGCCTGTATCATTGCTGTCGACCCACCATCCGCTTCCAGTATACTGAACCGTGATAACGTCGCTAATGGCCATCGGTGTTGTGGTATCATCCACAAGATTCTTGCTGACCGCGATGTTCTCTACTACAACCTGATAGGGGTGTTCGTCGCCTACTGCATATGTCTCAATCGCTGGTTCACCGGGAACATAAGCAATCCAATTCGTTACACATACTATGGCATCCAATCCCAAGGAGATGCCCTCTGCCTCAATATCGAGGAACATCGGCACCTCAGCAAAATCTACCTTGGCACCATCTCCAACAGTAGCTGAAACTTGAACCTGGATAATTGCACCTTGAACCAGAGAACCCAAGGACATAGTTGCATTTGTAGTATCGGTGCTGTTAGTGAAAGTCACATTCTTAGAAAGCCAGGTCGGATCCGCGAAAGATGCGGAGATGTCAACCTCTGTAAAGTCAAAATCGCCATCATTGACAATCGTGACTGTATAATTTGCTGAACCATTAACAGAGGCAAAGGAATAATTTCCGTTACGACCCTCCAAAGTTGCGGTCAGCGAAGCCTCGGCCTTAGCTGGCATGAAAGCAAAGACGGACACGACCATCACCAGTACTACAAAGAACGGCAGGATCTGACGTCTATTGCTTATCATTTTATTCTCCCTCTACAACCTGCGTCGAATTAGAAGAACTGCTCCTATGGCCGCTATAGCCGAGAGAGCACCAAAGCCTGGAAGGCCTCCTTCTTCTTCATCCAATTCTTCAGTAGTCGGGCCACCTGAGGTGCCCTTCTCCGTAACTGTTGCTGTAAAATCACTCGTAGTGGAGGTTGTAGTATCGTCCTCTGAAGTGGCTACTACTTGGAAAACGTAATCGCCAACAGAACCAGAGAGCGGGGCTGCAACATTAATCACCAAGGACATTGTACCGCCTGGGGCAAGTTCCGCAAGATCGTCTTCAAGAGTTATCCATTCCGGAGCACCGGCTAATGAAAGGGCAACATCATCAAATCCGTTACCTGTGTTCGTGACATTGAACTTCATCTGGACCGACATGCCCTCCTGGACTGATACGCTACCCATAGTTGCATTGTAGTAGTAGCCTGAATCCACACCATAGGTCTGGCCGGCCTTTGCACTCACAGTAACGCTCTTTTCAACAACGCCATCTGAGGAGTAGGCATGTATCATGGCCTCACCGCTCGGAGCATCTGCCTCAGCGTCCGACGGAACGGTCATGCTGAAGACTGTCGTGCCCGTTGCGCCACTTGCCACTGCAAGTTGCGATTCAGACAGACTTGGTGACCACTCTGCGTTTGCATTCATTACCAAAAAGGAAATTGTGTCAGGTCCATTACCCGTGTTTGTCACAACTATCGTGAAATCGGCTGAGTCGCCCGGAACGGCACTACCCATTAGTGAGTCTACTGTCATTTCCATGTCGTAACACTGGTCTACGGTTGCAGAAAATGACTGCGTCTGCGTGACCGATGGATCAGCATCAGAAATTACAGTCATTGTGAAACCAGATGTAGTGCCAGCGCTCAAGCCACCTGGAATCCACATGCCTAGAGACACGGTTGTTTCTCCGTTCTCAAACTTGGCACCCAGACTCCCCGTGTTGTCATCCGTAGCACCGTCTACAGTCCATCCTGAGGCGAGGCTCGATGTGTCAAACGTGTACGCGAAAGTATCGGGTTTGTTCCCGAAATTCTTTATGACTGCATCCCAAATAACTGAGACTGCCGTATCTGAACAGCCGTTGTAAACTGTCTGTCCACCAGCACCCGTGACGGCAACATTAAGATTGTCTGCGATACTTGCCTGAAGCTCAATCAATAACGGAGGCGAAAGCCCATCCTGTACGGTGAAAACTATGCTGGAAATTCCTACATAAGATGACGCGGGGACAATTTGTCCAACCAGCCTTATCTCCAACACTATATCAACTGACGCATTAGCTGCAATGGAATTTACAGTAGCTTTTGTATTATTACCATCCCAGCCTGCATAATCACTCTGAATATCCCAGCCCTGCAGGGTGGTGTAAATTACATCGATTGGATCATTAAGAGCAAGTCCTGTATCACCATCTGTATCTTTCTTGAGGTTATCAACAGTGACGGTATACGTATGCGTCCCGTTTTCTTCATACGATTTTACTCCATCATCCGAATAAGCAAACCAGTTAGCAACCTGGATTCCAAAATTCATTTCACTGCCTAATGGGTCCTCGTCAGATGTCACATTCACGACCATCTCTGCAGTATCACCGATATTAGAATTGCTTCCACCCACACCAACATCGATACAGGCTGAAATCGTGCTACCACCTGACAAGGTTGTTCCAGGAGAATCGTCGTCTGGGTCTCCACTACAATCATTAACGTCTGACGAACCGCCCCAAGCCATCCCAGTGGCATTCGTAATGGCTACGGTTATCAAAACATTCGTATGACTTCCGTCGCTCATACTGCTCACGGATATATCAAATGAGGCAGTGCCGTATTCTGAAGCGTAAGAGGTTATGCCATTATCTCCAAATCCTGTGATTTCGAGATCGTGACCGTCCGCACTAGCGCCTGGCACTATCAAAACAGATGCTATCATAGCTAACGTAGCTACGAAAACACCCAGATTTCGTACTTTCTGTTCCATCGTTTCACCTTTTTTGCGTCCTATATGTCCTTAATCGGAGACACAAGGTAACTGGTGTCATTGTAGGATGTATTTAAAAAGTTTCTGAAATGCAGTATTCTTGACTGGTTCTGTTTTTTTACAGTCAAAACAGTTAGGAAACCTTTTATAGTTGGGCCATTAGCGAGAAGCCCCAATTGTTGTCTGGGAAGCCGGTGTAAATTTGAAAGGACACTCGAGATTTGAGAAGGCCCGTGTTATTGGTGCGAGAGCGCT
>CAZXZT010000065.1:0-5574 GCA_964645695.1 uncultured archaeon | reverse complement strand
TGGGAAATAGAATAATAATAGGCACTCAATACTGGTTCGTGGTCCTTGTCGCTTCTGATGAAATGGAATCCTATTTTGGTGATTTAGAAAAGAGAGCAGATGAATGCTACGATTTGGTCTCAAAGGCCCGAAAAGCCGGATTTGATCCGGCGACCGGTCCCGAGATTCCGCGTGCCAAGGATCTTGCTGAAAGGGTCGAAGCCCAGGTCGGACCTCCGGACATTGCTCCCCGTATCCGGTCCGTTTCCGAGAATAATGATAGAGAGTCCACGGCCCTGATTATAGCCAAGGAGCTGGCCAATGAACTCAGGAGCAAAATGGGAATCGAGGAAGCTCTTGAACAAGCGGTCAGAACTTCGCTTTCGATTCTTACGGAAGGTGTACTCGTGGCCCCTACGGAGGGAGTCGTGAAGGTTAGCATGATGAGCAATCAGAACAACACCAGATGTGCAGCTATCTACTACGCAGGTCCGATTCGGGCGGCGGGAGGCACCGCCCAGGCATTGTCAGTCCTCATTGCGGACGTAGTCAGGCGTGAATTAGGTTTGGACGCCTATATTCCAACACCAGGAGAGATTGAGAGGTACAAAGAAGAGATACCTTTGTACAAGAGAGCAGTAAATCTGCAATATGTTCCTGGTCCGGAGGAGATAGATGCAATAGCCATGTCCTGTCCTATCTGCGTGACTGGAGAGAGTACGGAACGAATAGAAGTTGCTGGAAACCGTGACCTTCCTCGTGTTGAGACCAATTCGCTCAGAGGTGGAGCTTGTCTGGTTCTGGCTGAAGGTCTGTGTCTCAAGGCAGCCAAAGTCCTCAAACATGTTGATCGGCTGGGAATAAGTGGTTGGGAATTTCTGAGGAAGTATACTGAGAAGAAGAGAGGCACCACATCCGATGACATCAAGGAACACAAATACCTGAGGGATGTTTTAGCCGGACGTCCAATTTTCGCTTTCCCAGAACGACCTGGCGCTTTTCGCCTGAGGTATGGTCGCTCGCGTTCTGCAGGTCTGGCATCGATGTCGATTCATCCATCAACTATGGTGGTTCTTGACTCGTTTGCAGCTATTGGCACCCAGTTGAAGCTTCAACTTCCAGGCAAGGCAACTGCTGGGACTCCCTGTGATTCAATCGATGGACCTTCAGTCCTGCTTAAAGATGGTACTTTTACGATCTTGAATGACTACGAAGAAGCCAAAAAAGTGGTTGACAAAATAGACCAGATTGTTGATCTAGGTGAGATATTGATTCCTGTCGGCGAATTCATAGAGAACAATCATCCTCTAGAACCTTCAGGCTGGTGTACTGATTGGTGGTCAGCAATCCTAAAGGATTTGCAGATCGATGCCTACGGTGGCGAATTCGATTTTGCCTCCTTAATGCAATTTAGCAAGGAACATCAAGTACCTCTTCATCCAAAATATACCTACTACTGGGCAGATCTGAATTGTGAAGAAATCAAAGATCTCAGAGAACAGTTGGTCCGTAGTGGAGATAGTGTAAAAGACAATGTTTTTCCACAGACCTACAGGGAAATATTCCTGAGATTGGGTATATTCTTCAAGACAGTTGATAATTCACTTGTTCTGGAGGATGGCATAGAACCTCTGCTACATACGTTAGGCCTAGAAGTGAGAGACGGTTCGCTGAAATCGGCTATGGAAACGATTGAAACCGAGGATCCACTAGAATTGGTCTCTCAGTTGTCTGGTATTATCATAAAGAATAGGGCTCCAACACGAATTGGTGCTAGTATGGGGAGGCCTGAAAAGGCAAATGAACGTCGTATGAAACCCCCTCCAAACGTTCTTTTTCCGTTGGGCGAGGCTGGCGGTTCCCAGAGGTTGGTGAATACTGCCCTCAAAGCTAACAGCAAAAGTGGATTTTCCCGAGGCAAGCTTGGTATAATCGAGGTGGAGGTGCAGTTGCGGTATTGCAAGCAGTGCCAGAAGGAGACGATAGCGGTCAGATGTTGCGGGAACCAGACCATGGTCAAAGAACAGCCTCGTAGGCGATCAGTAGACGTGTCTGAGCTGGTTACCAAGGCGATGAATAATACCCGGACCGGAATACTGCCCAAGATAAAAGGTGTCAAGGGCCTTATGTCGGACCAGAAAGTTCCAGAACCTCTGGAGAAAGGGATTCTCCGGGCCAAATATGATCTTAGAGTATACAAGGACGGAACCTTACGCTATGACATGATTGATCTGCCTTTAACTCATTTCTACCCCCGAGAAATCGGTCTCTCTGTCGAAAAGGCTAGGAAGCTGGGCTATGTCAAGGACATGAACGGCCAGCCTCTCAAGTCAGATAATCAGCTTCTTGAGATAAAGGTACAGGATCTGATTGTTTCGGAAAGAGCTGGTGGCTGGCTAGTCAAGGTTTCAAATTTTGTTGATGAGGAACTATCTAAACTGTATGATATGGGGCCATTTTACGGCCTCAAGCCCAATTCCAGACCGGACGAATTGATAGGAGAACTTTTGATTTGCCTTAGCCCGCATACATCGGCAGGTGTGCTTACACGCCTTATTGGCTTCACCTCTGCCAAGGCACAGTATGGACATCCTTTCCTCCACGCAGCTAAAAGGCGCAACTGCGACGGAGATGAGGATTCGATTATGCTTCTGGTAGATGGTCTTCTAAATTATTCTAACAGCTTCATTCCTGGTACTAGGGGTGGAACGATGGATATCCCTCGCGTACTGTCAACACGCATAGACCCCACCGAAATAGACAGCGAAGCCCACAATGTTGAATTGAACACGCAATATCCTGTGGAACTATACAGCCAATCTGAAGAGAGGTCTGAAGCAATTGCTGTGGCAGATCTCCTAGATTCTGTATCTCAGAGACTCGAAAGTCCTGAACAGTACGAAAACTACGGTTTCTCTCATAGTTCATCTAGCATAAATCAGGGACCTGTAGAATCCCGTTATGTCACACTTGATTCCATGAGTGAGAAATCTTTGGCGTCTTTGGAACTGGCTGGCAGAATACGGGCCTCTGACGCGACCTATGTTGCCGAACAGACGATTGAAAAACATTTCATTAGGGACATAATAGGCAACCTCCGTTCCTTTTCTACACAGGGTGTTAGGTGCAAGAAGTGTCCTAAAAAATACCGACGTCCTCCTCTAAGCGATACGTGTTCTTGTGGGGGCCAGCTTCAACTCAATATTTCACCAGCTTCAGTATACAAGTACAGGGACATAGCGACACACATCTCAGAAAATTATGGTTCACGATCGTTTGTGAAACAAAGGCTCGAACTTGCGTTTGGTGCAATAGAGGATACCCTTGAAAACGAGCAAATCAAGCAAATGGATCTTGGGGCATTTCTTTGATTCACATAGTTAACAGAACAAAATCAACCAATCTCTGGTTGTCTATTAATTCGACAGGAGTAGATGATGGTGTTATAGCGCTTCAGCAGACTGAAGGAAAGGGTCGCGGTGACCGATCCTGGGAATCTCCGACTGGCGGTTTGTATTTCTCGCTAGTTTCGCCTAGCCATCCGCTATTACCCCTAATCGCAGGCATTAGCGTGATTCAAACTCTGAATGATATCACTGACAAATTGAATCTGAAGTGGCCCAATGACATAATGCTGGACGGCAAAAAGGTGGGTGGTATTCTTTGCGAGAGCGATGGGAAGAATTCCGTAGTTGGAATAGGAATAAACCTGAATAACATTCCATCCTTCCCAAATTCAACAAATCTGGCCAGTATTGGTTATGTTATGGATGAATATCATTTTTCCAAATCCTTTTTCACGGTTTTCAGTGAGAATCTGCAAAAACCCGGTAGAGATATAATTTCCGCATTTATGAAACATGACTGTCTTTTGGGCAGAAGACTCGTCTGGAGCCAAGGCTCGGGAATTGCCAAATCAATAAACCCTGATGGTTCACTGGAAGTAATGAGTGATGGGGGACTGGTGAATTTGTATTCGGAGGATATTCATCTCGGTCAGGAGGGTTGCTATGATTGAATGGGAGGATTTCGATTTTCATCCGGTGGTAAACTTGCCAGACGAATACACGATTCTTGACCTGAGCAAGGGCGTATGGACTCCTTCCAGGACTGAATTCAGTATCGGTAAATATAACGAAGTTCGTCCAAATATGTACAACGCCGATATTTTCGCAGGCGTTCGTAATATCCATATGGGCATTGACATAGGTGGACCCATAGGCACGCCATGCATGGCATTCATGGACGGAGAGATTTCTCATTTTGGTTACAATCCAGAGAGGGGTGACTATGGATATGTCGTAATTACCAGACACTATATTTCCGGGAAAACCGTCTGGGCGCTGTACGGTCATCTGGATGCAGATTCCATCGAGGGAAAATATGCCGGACAAATTCTGAATGCTGGAGATATAATCGGCCGATTCGGTGCCCAACATGAAAATGGTGGCTGGGAGCCACATCTGCATCTTCAACTTTCCCAGATTGAACCTGAAACACATGACCTTCCTGGCGTCGTGGCTCCCGAGAACCGGACTCAGGCCTTGCTTGATTATCCGGATCCAAGATTGGTTCTTGGTCCTATTTACTGAACCGTTACTAACTTTTTAATCCGTCTGTTTAATATTGTGACATGAGGTGTCTCAAGGCCATCGTTATTGTCTTCCTTGTTGTTGTACCAGGCTGTCTCGAAGATATTAAAGACGATTTCGTTTCTTGTGAAGATACGACTGGTGCTTGCAGGTATGAGATTCTGCAATCCACAGATTTTTCTGAATTGCACGTAGAGATTAATTATGTTACGGAGCATGCCCCTGATTCGGATGCAGTCGATTTGTTGAAGCAGAGGATTCAGGAGACCACAGACAAGGGTTCTGTGTTCGTAAGCCAGAATGGTTTTGGAAGCACAGATGAAAGTTATTCCTTAGAAGAAATAATAGCTATTGAGAATGAACAGCGAACAAGGTACAAGAGTGGCAACACTTTCGTCATCCATATTCTGTACTTGAATGGCGAGTATGAAGATAATGATCAGACTCTGGGCCTAGCCTATACAGGGTCATCCTTTGTCCTTTTTAAGGAGAAAATCGAAGAAGCCGAATTGGTTTTTATCTCTGCAGAAGAGGTTGAAAGGTCCGTGATAGTACATGAGTATGGTCATCTGTTAGGTCTGATTAATAATGGCTATGAATCACCCCATGACCACGAAGACCCAGAACATCCTTATCATTCCAATAATGAAGAATCTGTCATGTACTGGTCAATTGAAACTTTAGATATATTCAAGCAATTGGATGGATCACCACCCGATAATTTTGACTCTGATGATCTGGATGACCTGAGACTCATGAGAGAAGGTAAATTATAGTGAAACCATATGCAATAATCACAATAGGCTATATGCTGTTGATATCCATCCTGAGTCATACCCCACAGGAGGATATTCCTGAATCCATCTCCTTGGGTCCTGATGGTATAGATTACCTTTTCCATTTTGTTGAATATTCAATACTGGGATTCTTATTGTTCAAATCGCTTGCGTCAGATGAATCAGTTGTCAATCATGTGGTCCAGTTTTCCCTTCTGATAGGCATA
>CAZXZT010000064.1:0-5626 GCA_964645695.1 uncultured archaeon | reverse complement strand
ACAATTCATCTAGGTCGGCGTCCTCATCCAGATCAGGCAGGTCTGAATCATCATCCAAAAGATCACCTAGGTCATCATCCAGATCATCATCCACTTTTCCAAAGTCCTCACTGGGGCCATCGCCTCCGCCAACAACTTTCAGTCTTGTCCAAAGGGAGAATTCGTTAATATCGCTTCGATTCGCGAAACGCTTTGCATCGCTAACGGTTCTGAATTTTCCAAGAACGGGATCTCCCTCTCCAGGTTCAGCAGGTAGCATTACGTACCTTTCTCTGTTTACAATGTCTCCTACCAAAAGGCGAACCGCTTTGAGAACGTCGGGGTTGGATTCTGACATGGGTGACTCCTATGTCACAGTCTAACCACGTTTAAATAATTGTATGGTGGATTCATATTTAACCAAAGCAGTTAACTACTAGCACGTTTCCACGCCAATATGTTGGACCGCAAGGCCCTTGTCTTGAGAGGCGTTGCCGAATGCGTGACTGACGAAGAGCTCCACGAATTACTTGCTTCCAGCGACAGACCAAGAGCGTACGTCGGCTTCGAACCCTCCGGGCTTTTGCACGCAGGTTCACTGGTGCCGATGCTAAAAACGCGTGAACTCATCGAAGCAGGTTTTGAAGTGGTGATTCTTTTGGCAGATTGGCACGGATATATTAACGACAAACTAGGTGGAGATTGGGACAATCTCAATGCAGGTGCAGAATACCAGAGGCAAATGTTCTCCGTATTCTCTCCGGGAGTTGATTTCAAGACTGCTAGTGAACTGGTCCATCAGGATGGTTACTGGGAGATGGTTCTTCGAGTTTCTAAAGCGAGCAGTCTGAAGAGAATGAGAAGAGCCTTGTCGATCATGGGTCGTGATGAAGATGAAGCGGACGGTGACATGTCCAAATTTTTCTATCCGGCAATGCAGGCCACGGATATTTACGCCTTGAAAGTGCATTTGGCGCTGGGAGGTATGGACCAAAGGCATGCACATATGTTGGCTAGAGACGTTGCCGACAAACTGAAAATACGAAAACCCGTAGCTCTTCACACGCCTCTTCTGGGTTCTTTGTCAGGTCCTGGCAGGATGGACACTGATGCCAAAATGTCCAAATCCAATCCCTTTGGGGCATTGCTGGTACATGACACTGAAAAGGTTTTGATGAAAAAATTATCCAAGGCATACTGTCCTCTGGAACGTGAATCAAATCCTGTTCTTGACATATGGGAGTATTTACTAGAGCCAGCTCTAGACAAAATTATCGTTAAAAGAGAACAAAAATTTGGAGGAGATCTTGTCTTTGAGTCGTATGCTGACCTCGAGAAGAATTACCTTTCCGGTTCAGTGCATCCTTTGGATCTGAAAAACGGTACGGCATCCGCACTCCATGAATTGTTTCAACCTTTTCAGAAGGCTTGCGATTCCAATCCTGAGCATTATACCAAATTAATTTCGGCTCTCAGTTAATTTTGGAGGTTCAGACTCCGCTATGGATTCAAAATCTCCAGAGGGGGGTATTTTAGAGACCATTTCGTTTATCCATATTTTCATTTCCCTCATATCAACTCCATTGTAATTTGGTGGAAATGCATAGATTAGTTCCGGTAGTTGTCTCATTAATCTCTGAGCCGCTCGCATATTTCCAGTCTTGATGTGAACAGCTAGTGCATCAGCCTGTGCTAGCGTCTGAACAATATCCTTCTCACTCCTGTTATCTAATTCTAGCCATAAGTCCTCAAAAAGTTCGTGAGCCTCTTGATAATCACCCGAATTGTGCCATCTTATGGCATTTTCCCATAATTTCTTCGGTCTCATCAGTGCCAGCGGTGGTATGCCGGGTGTCCTTCCTCTACAACCACGAACAAACCCCTTCCAGTTGCACATGTTTTTCCGTCTGCCTTTAATTCGATAATTACCTCTGCCCTATCATTTTGCAGAGCTAATACTCGACTTTGGAGTTTCAGGGTAGGTCCGAGAGGTGCAGGTCTTTTCAATTTTACCTCGTATTGGGCAGTTACCGTACATAGTGGTGCATTCAGTCTGTTTCTATCCATAATGGCCATTGCAGCTGTCCAGTTGCCGTGACAGTCCAGCAAGGATCCGATTATTCCTCCATTTATGACACCAGGAAAGGCTTGATGTTTCTCCTCGCATTCGAATTCCATTTCTAGTCCATCACCAGTTCTATAGGATTTAATCCGCAGTCCTTCCTTGTTGGCAGGTCCACATCCAAAACATATTGAGTTAGGAGCATATGTATCTTGTACTGCTTTCTTCTTCATGTTTCCAGTTCCCTGATTTTTTCGTCAATCAGATTGACAGCATACGTCAGCATGGGTTCATCGAATTCGAATTTTGCACCCGCTGCCCCAAAAAGTTCTGGCAAGGTTGCATTTCCTCCCATGCTGAGGGCATTCCTATACTGTTTCACTGCATTTTCTTGATCTTTCAAGGCATTACCCCATACTTGCATTGCTCCCAGTTGTGCCATTCCATATTCTACGTAATAGAATGGAACATGGTAAATGTGAAGTTTGTTATGCCATCCGGTCGCGATTACGTCTTCGAATTCACTCGAGTCCAGGTTTTCAAAGGTTTGGAATCTTTTCCAGAGTTTAGTCCATTCCCAGTCGCAGTTTGCTGGTTCCATAGCCTTTTCAGGGTTGGTGTACGCCCAGTGCTGGAATGCATCCACTACAGCCATGTATGGCCAAAACATGACCGATCTTTCCAGATGCTCAATCCTTGCCCGATTTGCATCCTCAACGTTGTAGAATCCCCCGAAATTCTTTGTAATATAAGGTGATGCCAGCAATTCCATGGCCATTGATGCCACTTCAGCAAATTCCATCCCCACTTCTCTTTGCGAGGCATAGGGCAACTGTTTGGATTCAAATACATGAAATGCGTGTCCTCCCTCGTGCAACATAGTTTGAACATCACTATGAGTACCTACGGCATTCATGAAAATGAAAGGCAGTCTCTGGTGGTGATATTCTGTGCAATAGCCTCCAGGTGCCTTTCCTTTTCTGTTTGCTAAATCAAGCAGTTTCTGCTCTCTCATTATATTGAAATGCTCTCCTAGGTCTGGATCTACGGCTTCGAAAATATTGTGGCATCTGGATTCCAATTCTGTTGCATTTTTGAACGGCGTCAATGGGTCTCTATTGAAAGGGTCAACGCTCAGGTCCCAGGGCTTGAGTACATCCAGACCCAGTTGCTCTTTACGCTGTTTAATTAATTTGTTGACAAATGGCATGACAACCTTTTCTATTGCCTTATGGAAGTTTAAACAGTCTTCAGGAGTATAATCAAATCTTTTCAGAGATTCCCAGATCCAAGAGCGGTAATTGTCGTATCCTGCATTCTCAGCGATTTCGATTCTTAGCTTCAAGAGTTGTTCCCAGATTTTGTTTATTCCTTCACGGTCCTTCAGCCTTCTTTCAGCAGCCAGCCTCCAGGCCTTTTCTCTCCTTTTTCTGTCAGTTTCAAGAAGAACTGGGCCCAATTGTGTGATGGTGGTCTCTTTTCCATCCCATTCCACAGTCTGGGCTCCAATAATTGCGTCATATTCCTTTGATAATTTACTGTCTTTTGTTAGAAGTGGCAGATTTTCTTCGCAAAACAATTCGACTTCGCTTTTGATTGCCCTTAATGGAACCTCAAAGTTTTCAGGAACGATACCCGATTCAAGGAGTTTTTTCTTCAGAATCTGATTTTTAGAGCTGGCGTTTTCACTTATATTCTCCAAAAATGAATAAAATCTCTTTTTGGCACCTTCATCAGTTGTGTCAACGGTTGTAGCGACATAAACCCTAGTTCCAACTTCTCCTATCAGTTCACTCAGGTCGGACCAGTATTTCATCCATTCTTTGACATTAAGCTCATTCAATTCCTGCGTTAGCAAATAATTGAAGTAAGGTTTGTAATCATTCCATCCCCAGTCCTGTATTTTCTTGCTGTCATCAGGCAGTTTTAAGGGCATTTAACGCTATAAGCGTAGCCTATATCTTATCTGGCCCTGTTAACTTAATTTGATTACTTTGAACGTGTTGGGGCCCACTTGCACTTCGTCACCTTCTTTGGCCCCCTCCAGAGCTTTTGCAATGGGATTGCTCAATGGTATTTTACCGCTCTTCGGGTCTGCCTGATCAGGATTGACTAGCTGGAAATTGTGTTCCGTCTCTTTCGCGAGGTTTTTTACTAGCAAACTGGAACCGATAGCTGCCCCAGTGACAGATGGAGTTTCAGGTTCCTTGTCGGCATTTTCGATACTTTCTAGTCTCGCTCCCTTGATTTTATCTTCCAGTTCCTTGTTCATTTCAGACAGGGTATCAGCTTCCTCTTTCATTTCCCTCGCTTGCTCGTTTGCTTTGGGAGTCTCGATGTTCATGGCCTTGATTTTTCTCTCGGCATCTTTTTCATTACCTATAGTAGTTCCCTGCAGAAATTCCAGATCTTCCTTCAGTTTTTCATGTTCGCTTTTCTCAGCTTCTAGCAATCTTTCGGCTTTGTTCCTGTCTTCGATGGCTATACCTAGTTCGTCTTTAGCCGTATCGAATTGTTTCTTCAGGCTTTCCATAACTTGGCTTACTTGCTTCGAAGCCTTTTCCAGCGCTTTTAGGTCTCCTTCGGTTTTCTTCTTTCTTTCTATTTCAGTCTTGAGTTCTTCCTCAATACCCTGATTTGTCTCTTTTTGCTCGCTGACTTGCTCCTGCAATTCTTTCATGGAATCCGTAATTTCAACAATCTCCTTTTCCTTTGTTCTGTGTTCTTCGGCTTTCTGCTCTAGCTCGACAATGGTTTCTCTTTCCAGATCCAATTCACTCAGAGCCACAGCCGCTCTTTCCCGAGTTTCAGCCAGTTCTTTTTTGGCCTTTTCCAAATTTGTTGTCAAAGTTGAAAATTTGTCGTTAACTCTTTTTTTGTTCTTTTCCATAAGTTTCACTTCCCGATCCATTTCATTTCTTCTCTGTGTAGCATCATTTTTCTCTGTGGTGGCTGCCCTCTCCCTTTCATTTCCCTCGAGGATTTGTTGCTCCAATTCCATTATCTCTTTTTCAAGATTGTTTTTCTCTTCTACAGTCTTGTCATAAGCTGCCTTAACTGAATCATATGATTCCAGTGCAC
This sequence comes from uncultured archaeon, assembly GCA_964645695.1. Lineage (GTDB taxonomy): Archaea > Thermoplasmatota > Poseidoniia > MGIII > CG-Epi1 > CG-Epi1. The sequence continues at coordinate 504 of CAZXZT010000064.1, read as the reverse complement.
TAACAGTTTCAGGTTTCTCAATTTTAAGTTTCTTCTCAGCCTTTGAGGCTCTTTCCTCAGCATCTTCGCTCATTTTCCTCAGAGAGCTTATCTCCCGTGTCATCCGGTCACTTAATCTCATGTCGTTTTCTTGTTTCACCCTCATGTCTTCAATCTCCTTTTCCAGATTGCTTTTGGCAGAGAGATCATCTCTGAGTTCCTTTTCGACTACACGAGCCCGCTTTTCTACTTCCGAGGTTGCCAATCTGGCGGCCTTAAGTTTGGATTCTAAGGAATTATTTAGAGTGTTAACGCTCTGATTCAATGCCGTTAGGCGATCTAGTTCGTTTTCCAAGTCTTCAATACCGTCATAATCTATATTGTTAGCCGAGATCCTGACTTCTTCTATTCTCTTTTCGGCATCTTTCAGACTCTGTTCGGTCTGCTCGAATTCCTGGAGCATGTCCTTGTTTCTTTCAACTTCGCTTTCCTGTATATCCTGCTGTCTTTCTATTAGTTCCTGTT
>CAZXZT010000063.1:0-5651 GCA_964645695.1 uncultured archaeon | reverse complement strand
TGATAGTCCGTCCAGAACACCTTAGAAAGGCCAATTAAAGGAGTCAAGATGGAGTCAAAAACACAACCCGAACCAGTTCCTCTAGGAGTAGTCAACAAGATGCTCGAGAAGGAGCTCAGCATAAGGGAGAATCGTCTGAGGTGTGTAGAATGCGGACATTTCCAACCTGTTCCTGAAGTCGAACCCGAACCAGTTGCCGAAGAGGTTACAGAAGAAGGAGAAGAAGCGGAAGTTCATGTGGGTCCGACCTGTGACAAATGTGGTTCTCAGAGGATGAATTTGATTGAGCAAATTCAATATGAACACAAATTAGCTCTGGATCACGTTCATTTGTTGTCCAAGATTGGTCCTAAAGAATCCAAGGCCATAATGAAAAAGGTGATTGTTCTGGAGCATGTAAACGATTATTACGCGGCCAAGATTGCAGATATACTGCCCATGCACCCGGATGACGTGAGGTCCATATTTGCCCGTGAACGCTTTTCAGTCGGGCGTGATGAAATTGATTCCATAATAGCCGCTGTGAAGGAGATTACGAGTGCATAGATTATGGAAGAGTACGCGTATGTTCTTGATGTATTAGCTGAGGGGAGGCCAGATAGTAAACGCCGTTTCCGTAGAGAACCCGTGGTTTATGGTCTGGGAATCGAAGAGTTCAAGATTTTTGACATGAAACCAGTGCCCGGAGCTACCATCAATATAGGGGATCGTTGCTATATAGGTAAAGAAACCGAAGAAAGGACCCAGATAGACCATGTCAGGGCTAGAGTGAACTACAGGGAGCTGACCCACACAGCCCAGTCGGAACTTGGTTTTGTACTGGACGAAATCGTACGGGAAAATGAAGAGAAATTCATCCAATTCTATAATCATGCAGGTCCAATCTCAAGACGATATCATTCGCTCGAGTTGATACCCGGGCTGGGTAAGAAGACTATGAATCTGATTGTTAAGAGCCGGCCTTACACGGGATTCAGAGAAATGGAAGAGAAGATCCCTAATTTCCGAAATCCGGAGAAGTACATCTCACAAAGGATTGAAAACGAGATTAAGGAAACCGATCAAAAATATCGGCTTTTTGTAAGATAGTTACACCGAGTAGGCATATTCTATAGCACCGGCTATTCGAATCCTGACATCTGCACTACCTGAAAGCGATATTTCCAGTGTCCAGTTCCCACTAGTTCCCGTAACAGTTCCCAATTCAGTCTTGCTGTTTCCCGAGGTAAAAGTTTCAACCAGAATGTCAGTTCCCTCATGGTCGCGTAATGCCAGATTTCCACCACCTCCAGATCCTATTTCAGCTTCCAAATAGTATACGATATAATTCCAGGGTCCGTACCGTTCATGTCCGTCATTAGCAAATTCAGTATCGTAGAAATCAAGATTGGGGCCACTAAATTTTTCATCGTACAGGTCTCCGCCCCTGCAGAAATAAGAATTGCCAGTGTAGTCTTCTCCGTGTTTGGCTAGTTGCATTTCCAGTATGGTTTCGCCACTTGCTTCAGTAAACACGAAGGACGTCATCCACTTGGCCTTATTATCAAAATTGTAATCGATTCTCGCACCGTCATTACTAACGGCTACAATCTGAGCAATGTCTGGCTCAATATCTACAACCGTAGCGGCGAATCCATCTCTTCCATACAGATTAAATGACCAGTACTTGTTTTTTTCAAGGGGAAAATCAAATAGCAGTTGAGCTATTCCATTCTCATATATTGATAAATCGGATATTTGAACACGTCCCATGGCCGGATTGTGGTTCAGAACAGCATGTCTCCTTGCATCCATTAGAGAGGCAGAACCTATGTAGTAGTCAGTATCATCGTCATCAGTTGCAACTATCATGGTGGTGGATATTTCGATGTCAGCAGTCTTGACTCCGTATTCCCAGTAGTATCCTTGGCTCCAAACAGGAGCAGATATCAAGACCGGATTTTCATCGTCGGACGAAAATGTGCCTCCTAAACACCCTCCGAATGAAGTGCCCAGCAGGATTACTGGAAGGGCTAGGACGAAAATCCTCAGGTCTTGCATTCTTTCATTGAATTCGGTGGCCATAATTATAGTACATCATGACCTTCCAGCTTTAGAAATTCTCTTGCAGCAGAGACCGTATAGAAAGAACCGGTAACCAGTGTCTCGCTACCGGTCGCATATTCCATAGCATCCCCGACCGAACTAAATTCCTTGCACATGTATCCTTGCTTTATGCATACATCCTTCAGACTTGAGATGGGCACGCTTCTTTCAGTATCCAGATTACAAAGCAGAAGTTCTGAATTCTTAGGGAGTGTGCCTATCATTTCCTCTACATTTTTGTTTTTGAGGATACCAATTAGTATTTTCTGATAATCTGCCTTCTTGTCCATCAAGAATCGGATTGCTTGCACGTTATGGGCAGTATCCAAAGTAAAATCCCCTGCAATTTCGTATCTTCCAGAGACTTGAACCATATCTATAGGGCAGTTCAATTCAAGAACTTTCAATACATGCCCTATCCAGTCTGCTATTTCTTTTCCATAAATCAAGCTTTGACATTCAGGTATTAATGCGTGGTATTCGGTTGGCCACCCCGTAATCACCGCTGTTTCTTCGTCTACAATCCTTGCCTTAGTCTTTGCGATAGATTCAAGCGTATTCCCAAGATATTCTTCATGTTCAAAACCCAAGGTTGTCAAGATGGCAATCTTTGCTTGTCCGATGTTAACAGCATCCCATTCTCCTCCCAGTCCAATTTCCATTATGGCATAATCTACATTTCTGGAGTGAAAATAGTAATAGGCGACGGATGTCAGGACTTCAAAATAGGTTGGTCTGATTTTGAATTCTTTAGTTATACTTCTGATCTTGACAATACAGGCGTTGAATTCTTCCATGGGAATAATTTCATTGTCCAGTAGAATTCTTTCTCTCACAGAATGAAGATGTGGCGACGTAAAACATCCTGTTTTGAATCCTCCTCCGCTAAGGGTTGAATTGAGGCTAAAACAGGTACTTCCCTTGGCATTTGTCCCTCCGATCATGATTATTTCGAGTTCTTTTTCAGGATTTCCTAGATGCTTCATCAATTTTTCCATTCGTTCAAGCCCTGGAACTATTCTGTTTTCGTTTAAAGACTCTAGCCATTTCAGGATTTTACTGTACTCTTTTTTTAGACGACCCATATATAAATGATTACTCTATAGATTCCCATTCAACAGTATCAGGCATTAGCACCTTCTGATCAATCAGGATCCCTCTGAATGTATCTGGTGATACGCCGGCAACTTCAGCACCTTTGGTCAAAGTTGCCTTTCCTTTTTTGTACATCTCAACAGCAGAAGCATGCCTAAGATTATTCTTCTTCTCAAGCATAAAACGCAACGCTTCTTTGACCACATCCGATCGACTGCTAAAGTGTCCCGAATCGACGAGAGCGCCTATCTGAGAGACCAGTATAGGAGGTAGTGAATACGAATTACTCATGTAATAATAATTACTAACTATTATTAATAATTATGCCCTAACCTTTATATGCAAGTTTATTGTGAAACTGTTAGGTACAGTATGGGCTTAAACCACAATAATTGGCTAGCAATCTCCTTGACATTTGTCCTGGCAGGTTTATTCTTGGTTTTGATCTCTGGTGGAGCTGAAGCAGGATATGCTCACTCCGTTTCGGTTCCAGAGGATTCACAGCAAGAGGGGAAACCTGATGAAACATTAACATATATTATAGAGGTAGAGAACACAGGTTCTGAGAACGATGAGTATTCTCTTGGATTGTCGACATCGATTCCCACAGGTTGGGCCATGTACATTCTTCCTTCAACGATTAGTCTCAGTGATGGAAACAAAGGCACAGTAACGTTATATGTTGAAATAGGAGATCGTTCCAATGCAACAGGCGGATATTCCAAACAGATTTCAATCTGGTGCCAATCTGATGGCGACTCTAGTAATAATGAGAGTGCGGGTGCCGTTTCTAAAGTACTGAAGATATATGGTACTACGTTGAGTTCTTCGACAACCTTAATTAATGTTGATCCAAATAATGCGGCAACATTTTCAATTACAGTCACTAACGACAAAGGAAATTTCGCAGATGAAGTAACGTTTAGTCAGGATTCTACAGGAACGGATGATTGGACATTCACACTTCCCGGTAAAGCAAATTTGGCAGTAGATGCATCTACAACAGTTTCTTTTAGCGTTACGCCAGATATTGAGGCTTTAGCCGGTCTTAAAAGTATAAGTTTTGTAGGTACCTCTTTGGCGGAGAAAGATGGAAACAGACCAGTTTCTACGATTACGATTACCGTAAAGGTTAATCAGCTTCCCGCACTTCAGACAGATAAGGTTGGTTCAAGTTCAAGCGATGTAGAAGCAGGTAAGCGAGTATATTACTCATTTGAGGTTACTAACAAAGGTAACGCAGTGGACACGTTTAACATGGCTGTTGACACGTCTTCCCTGCCAGAAGGATGGGATGCATCCCTGGATCAAGACAAGATTAGTAATCTTGGCGTTGACGAATCGATAAATCTGACAGATGTGCTAGTTGTTAAGGCACCTAGTGATGCTGTAGCTGAATCCGAGACTAGTATAGTGGTTACAATATCATCCGATTATAATTCCTCGGTTAATTCCACCTATACTTCTAGGACGACGGTTTTGCAGAATTATGAGCCTAAGCTATCTATTGTTGGTTTGGATACCATGTCAGCCAAACCTGAAGAGCAGGTCAATTTTACCATTAAGATTGCAAATGATGGCAATGGAGAGGACGATATCTTGTTGTCTTTGGTAGGTGGAAATTCTAGCTGGGGACAACTTGGAGATTCAGCCTTTACGCTCTTAGCTGGTACAAATGATACCACGGTGCTTAGAGTAACTCCGCCTAAGGACACTGAGGCTGTGAATGGTTATGTTCTGATAGTCAGGGCTACATCTGAGGATGGCTTGACAACAAATTCAAGAAATATTTTCATAAATGTACAGCAGATATTTGAGGTTTCGGTACAGGTTTCTGGTGACAGTTCTAAGAAGGGAGACCCAGGAGATGAGTTGAGTTATCAGATACTGGTCAAGAACAAGGGTAATGGAGATGACACGATTGCCCTGTCACTGGAAGGTTCCAAATCAGATTGGGGTTCTGTAGTAGATGAGGTTGAATTGACAAGTGGCGAATCAACCACAATCAATCTAACAGTCAATATAGCTGATGATGCAACCGTTGGTGACAATGATATTGTAGTCAAAGGTGTTTCAGAGGATAATCCTAGTGCTAATGATACCGGTACGGTTAAAGTAACGGTCAATAAACAGTTCAAGGTAGATGTAGTTGTATCATCTAAGAATGGTGATCCAGGAACTACAATAGTATATGATGTCCGGATTCAGAATGAGGGAACTGGAAACGACACTTTTTCTGTCACTGTTGATGATTACCCTGCTGGCTGGTCAGTTAACCCCGTTGCATTCCAAGTGGAAGATGTGGTTGCAGGTGGTGAAGCGACAGTAAAATTGAATGTAACGATACCTTCAGGGGAGGACAACAATCAATTTACTTTCAATCTTACTGCATCGTCTGACGAGGCCCGTAAAGAGAATCCACCCAAGTATGTGAATACTACGGTTAGCATAATCACTATTGTAAATCAGGA
>CAZXZT010000062.1:0-5720 GCA_964645695.1 uncultured archaeon | reverse complement strand
AGACATCCTGCTAATGCAGGCATCAGAAACAGAAATGCAACTATTACGGAATCAAACTTCTTCATCGTTTCTCCCAGAGAACTGTGATATAAGAGATATCACTCTTCAAGGCAGTCTTCTTGCATACAGACCGGAGGTTCGAAGAATATCTTGTTCTTGAAGTTTATCTCGTGCAATCTTAGGACACTATCTTCTCCTAGTTCGATGTTTACTGCAGCTTCATTACTGGAAGGAAGATAATCCTCTCCGATATCTCTCAGAGAGAGACGAATATAGTGCCCTTCAGGAATTAAAACATCCATAGCAAAGAATTCCATTTTGGCAGTAATCGTATCTCCAGGAACGATGTACTGGTACTCACTTCCACCTTCATGATATCTAAGGTCCATGATAGCATGTCCAACGTGAATACATTCTACATCAGCTGAACAGTCTTCCATGTAGGCGTAGATCGAGCCTCCCGAACCCTGTGGCGTTACCTGTAGATGCAATTGTGGCAATCCTCCGAATCTGAAATCATAATCAAAGGTTTCTGTTTCAAATACTATCCAGTCGTCTACAGCTTCCATACCTGGATAGACAATTGTTCCGAAGCCACCTTCTTCAACAAGAGTTAAATTTCCTCCGAGGTCAAATTCAACAACCTTAGAATCAGTTGCAGGATATCGTTCTTCTACCCTCCATTCTCCATGATTGTTCTGGATTTCAAGATAGAGACTTGGTTTGGGCCCCTTTTCCTGTAGGTAATAGGTGAACCATTCCAGCAGATCCTGCATCCAGTCAAATCTTACCATCTCAGGGTAAGCCTCCGACCCTCTTCCAGGGTCGGATCGGTCCTTCTGGTAATCAGGTCTATCTGGGTAATCGTGATCCCACTGCCCCATCAGAACTTTTGCCTCTATCCCATGATCTAACAACGTATTGATAGTCGGAACTGCCATATGAGGGTCAACGTTCCAATCATGGAATCCTTGTACAATGTACACGGATCCTCTGTAATTATTCAGAACACGATCCAAGAAATACCTTTCAGTCCAGTAACTTTCGATAAATTCATTTCCAGCAAAAACGTAAGCGTTTGTCGAATGGAGTGTGGACAAGAGATAGTCTTGGCATGCATTCTGCAGATTCTCATCTCCTTTCTCAGAGCTGAATCCATAGGAACCGTAAACGACATTGTGCATGAACGGCGCCCTAGCCTCCGACGAGCCATTCTTCCACATAAGTTCCCTGACTCCGATAAGCCCAGATATGGGGACGATAGTTTTCAGGTGTTTGTCTCCATACATTGCAGCCTGCCAAGGAGTGGATCCGTCGTACGATTTTCCGATTAGACCGACATTGCCGTTCGACCATTCTTGCGTACCCAGCCATTCAACAGCCGCATTGATTCCCTCTTGCTCGGAAAATCCCATAAGGTCCATGCAATGGTTTGACAGTCCAGTCCCACTTACCGAAACCTGCGCAAACGCAAATCCGTGTGGCAGTAGATTGTACAGGACACTGACACCCAGCCAGCCTCCAGGCTGAGTGATATCTGGTGTTCCCGCCGATTCTTCACCAAAATAGGGCCCTATTTCGGCAATTACTGGAACTTTCATTCCCTGAGGGACATCTGGCCTCCAGTAAGCCAGACTGATGTGAGGGCATTTGTCAGGATCAAAGTTCAGAACACACTGCGGGTCAGCGGCAGCACCTCCCTCGCTTTCGGGGAGATTGTAAGGAATCATTACGTGCACAGAATCGAATTCGTTATCAGTCTGCAGAAGGCTGTAAGGTCCTTGTTGCAGAACAAAACTATAGGCCTGAGTAGTATCGAAAGGTTGCTGATTCCTAGCCCACACAGGCACTCTCATGTCATAATCGGTCTCTTCAGCATCCTCAATGTAGAGCAGGTACGAACTGCTTATCATGATGGCCACCGTGGCCAATGAGAATATCTGGGCAGATAGGCTATCCGGTCTCATTTATCTTAGCAACAACTGCTACCAGCACCACAGCCACATTCTCCCTTCTTGCCCTCTGGCGCAGGATTTGGATTGTTTACTCGGAAACCTTCTCCCATTTCAGACACAACGTAGTCTATCTCAGTGCCCTTGACCTTGTCAACATCGTCGTTATTGACAATCAGTTTCAGACCCTGCGATTCGAAGGCGCTATCGTGCTCTCCCTGAGAATCGAAACCCAGGGCATACTGATAACCACCACCACAACCACCAGGAAAGACACCAATCCGGAGGTGTTTTCCTTCCATGTCCTGTTCACTAACGGCACCATTTATCTTCTCGGCAGCCGATTCTGTCAAGCTAATCATAATGTTTGGAGCAGATGTTTGATTTTATAGTTTACTGAAGCCGTAATTCTCACTGTAATTCTTCTTTTTTTCTCATACCTAGAATATGTCTGAGTCCATTTTCTAGTCCCTCAAACCGGAATTCGTAACCCGAATTGATGAGTTTGGACGAATCTATCCTGTTACTCGACATAAGCAGAACTTCTCCCATTTCACCCATCACTCCTTTTACTATAAATCCAGGCAATGGAGCAAAAGAGGGCCTCCACAGGACGTGACCAAGCGCGGAGGCAAATTCTTTCTGTCGAACAGGATTGGGTGAAGCGACATTGACCGCACCTGACAGGTTTTCAGTTATTATGGAATGATAGATGCTACCTACGGCGTCATCGATCACAAGCCACGACCACCATTGCTTTCCGCCACCGATTGGCCCCCCGCCCCCTAATTTTGCAGGCAACAGCATCCTTTGCAAGGCTCCCCCCTCAGGACTCAGGACAATCCCGAATCTTAGAAATACAACCCGGATTCCAGCATCTATCGCAGGCTGGGCAGCCGTTTCCCATTCTCTCACAACATGTGAAAAGTAATCTTGCCCGTTTTTACTATCTTCAGTTAGAATATCATCCCCATAGCTTCCGTAGTATCCCATTGCTGAGGCACAAACCAGGACTTTTGGAGGTTTCTTTAGTGAGGCCAGATGCTTTGCCAGAATTGCTGTCCCTCTTACTCGGCTGTCCAGAATTTCCCTTTTCTTCCATTTTGACCATCTGATCAGACTTCCGGTATTTTCTCCAGCTAGGTGCACCACAGCGTCTTTACCATTCAGGTTGCTGATTTGCCCGTTATGAAGATTCCAGCACAATTCTCCTTTCTGCGGTCTTCTTCGGACAAGTTTCTCGACTTTGTGGCCTGCAGTTGTCAGATAAGGAACCAATTCCTTTCCTATTAATCCAGAAGCCCCAGTAATAGCGATATCAAGATTTCCTCCATCATATTTTGATTGGGCATGCAAATCGTTTTCTGTAATGTTTCTTCGATAGGCAAACATTTGCTCCAACCTTTTTTTGGTATACCAACTGCCAAAAAGAGACCCAAACGGATCTATGGGAAAATCGTAGTTCAACCGGTCAGTCACCATAGAATTTTGTTCATCTATTTTCTCGAAAAGATGCTGATGGTGCCATCCCCCATTCCAGAAAGGTAGCGGTCCCACAAAAGGCCCACTAGTCTGATCTTCGAGGAACTGTACATTTTTCTTATAACTGTGATGCTGGGCCACCCAGGTGAGAGGTATAGGCCCAGCCTTCATTGCGATGTAAACCGTCCCTCCATCAACACCACCACCTATTCTTTTGGTAACGTTCACGGGGTCGAAAGGAGGAGTCAATCTTTCAAAAGCCCCATCATTCTCGTACCATCTGAATAATTTCTCTACGGGAACATTGACTTTAAGTTTCGATTTGAAAGAATGCTTTCCTCTCATTTATCTACCTATGGGGCCGATTATGGTAGAATAGTGGATAACTAGGTATATAAAAAAATCACAATACTCTTAACCCCCTTCTGCTCATCGTATAGGTAATTGTCCAGGAGTCGCCATAATCCGTCAACAGCCAGAAGAATTGCCAAAGAAATTAGACGTGGAGAATCTCCGGAAGGGCTACTGCCACTCGCGCGAAGCATTTCCGATCCTTATTACCGTTCGTTAGGCCTTGTTTCGATTGCATCTTCAGTCAAAAGCAGGAAACCCCAAAGTATATTCGAATCAGCCCTAAAGGAAGTTGGTGATGTAAAGCAGACATGGCGCAGGATTGAATTGCTGGGAGAAATCACAAAAACTCTGAAGGCAGTATCTGACGAGAATCTTAAAAACAGAATATTTGACAAAGTTCTAATGTTAGCATTGGAGGAGGAAGAAGAGGATGCCAAGGATTTCATCGTCAAATATTCCAAGAATTATCCCGATGAATTGCTCGGAATCCTACTTGCCCATTCCATCAATTTAGCAAAATATTCGTTCGAATCCTCGAAAGCAGTCATCAGAATCTGGGTCAAGAGAAAAGCGATTGATTCATTGATTTCCAATTTATCGGAACTTAAAGGCGATTTGAAGTCCAGATTACTTGGATATCTTCACTTCCAGTTGAGCAAATCCAGAATTCAAATCGAGCCAACAGCTCTGTCTCTGGCCCTTCAAGCCAAGAATTCCGAAGAGATTCTTAGATACCTCGTACGCGTATGTTCAAGTCCATCTGATTTAGACGCAGTCGCATCGTCTCTTTCAGAAGAATCTCCTGCAATAATGCTGTCACTTACAGCACGCGCAGATCGCAAGGGGTGGTCCCCGGAGGCACACAAGTTCGCGACAGAAGCCAAACAAATGATTGAATCTCTAGAATCTTCAGACAAAAAGGAGAAATTGCAGTCCAAATTGAAAGTAACAATCGAGAAACTGAACGGGATTGAAACATCCAGACGCCAGCCTATTCCAGTTTTGTCAGAAATCGCAAAAAGTGGCAAACACACCCTTGGCCTTTTCAACACATATGGTGGGAAATGGAATCACCCACATTTCAAAGCAATCCACAAGGCCGCTAACCTGTGTTCTGCCTTCGATCTAAACCTAGCGTTGATAGGATTCCCTGGAATTGAATCTGATAAATTGGTGGGCGAGATCAGAAAGGAAATGAGATTGCCTAATGAGGGATACCTGTCTTCACTGTTCTCCAACCAGCGTGTCCGTTTTTTTGATAAGGATATAGATGAAACATGGACCGGTTCAAAAATCGCTACAACTGCAAACCCAGATCCGGATAAATTGAACATTCCTGATGGAAAACTTTGCATGATCATGGGTTTGGGCCCCAAGGGGCTACCTAAGTCATTTCTTGAATCCTCATCTTGCCACTTTGAACTGACAGGTTCCAATGTTGCATTTGAGACAGGCACGGCGATGGGCTCAATCGCAGGTCGCCTGTCTCTGATGTAGAGTCTATAAACACATCGCAATTCCCCACACATGGAAGATTGTCTTTTTTGCAAGATAAGAGATGGTGAGATTCCAGGAGACATTGTTTATGAAAACGATCACGTTTTAGCTTTCAATGATATAAACCCAGTAGCTCCAACTCATATTTTGATAATTCCCAAAGAACATATTTCTACACTTAATGATTTAGAAGAAAATCATACGCAAACCATGGGAGAATTGTTTCTAGTAGCAAAAGAAATAGCCTCAAAAGAAGGCTTTTCAGATTCAGGATACCGAACAGTTTTCAATTGTAATGAACATGGTCAACAAACAGTGTTTCATATTCATCTTCACCTAATTGGTGGAAGACAAATGACGTGGCCTCCTGGTTAATCTCGAATTAATCAAAAAAGGGACACATACGCAAACCCATCAAACGGTTGAAGCCGACGG
>CAZXZT010000061.1:0-5724 GCA_964645695.1 uncultured archaeon | reverse complement strand
GCATTTTCGGGTGCCAATTCTTTCTGGGCAGGTTCTGCCGAGGAGGATGAATATCTTGATAATTGGAATGTGTCCTTCAAATTGAATACTGATATTTCTTTGCCTAGTGGAGGTGATGAAGAAAACAGAATCTTAGAAATTAAGACATGGTATAAGACCGAGGCTACCTTTGATGGTGGACGCGTCTACATTTCCAAGGACTCAGGAACCACCTGGAGTCTCCTTACTCCAATAGATGGTTATGATGGCAATTTGCAAGATGTTTGTAATTTTGATGGGGGAGCTTTCCACGGGGACAAAAGCGAACTTGGCTGGCAAACTAAGAAATTCAATTTATCCGCTTATCGTGGCGAAGACGTCCGTATTAAATTTAATTTCTGCAGTGATAATAGCAATGTGTGGGAAGGTTGGTACGTAGATGATGTAAAAATCTATAGAGCTTCTGATTCAAGGGCCGTGTCCTACTTTGACGATTTTGAAAGGATGGGTCACAGATGGATACTTTCAGGGGATTGGGTTCCTGAGGGAAGCCGGGATTTTGTTGGAAGGCAAAATGTGGATGCCATTCTTATCGATGGAGGCAGTTCTGAGTTACTTTTCAATCAGACCCTTAATCCAAATTTGGTAAATTTCTGGAAATTCGATGAGTCCAGTGGTAATACTTATGACTCAGTTACTGGAAAATACGCAAGCCTTTACGGTGGCGCCACTTACGCTACTGGAAGATTTGGCAACGGCCTCAGTCTTGATGGCACTAATGACTACGCCCGAAATTCGAATGTCATGTATTCATCAGGGCGTTATACTGAAGTCACAATTTCCGCATGGGTGAAATTTGACAGTTTTCCGACTTCCGGCAATTACGAGAGTTTAGTTAATCCAAGATATGATGGTGATGTATTCATTCAGGTGGATAGCGATGGCAAGCCTATTTTTGGCGGATATTTCTATGGTTCACCTTCGGGCGAACAGCGGGCGACAGGCAGTACAACCATGGTCACCGGAGTGTGGTATCATATTACTGGGACATGGAGCGAGGATACCGATAAACTGAAAGTGTACCTGAATGGAACTCTAGATGGTACCAATTCTTTCTCGGGAACTTCAGCGTATCTTCGGAGCGGTGGTTACAACTATTTTGGCAGGGATTACAACGGCCGTTACATGGATGGAATACTGGATAACGTCATCATCTGGTCCACAGATCTGTCTGTAGCCGATATTCAGTCTCTTCATAACAGCCCGTTAGGCGGTGATGGCAGGCTATATGCTACGCAGCATTTCGGAGGCTCGGATAACAAAACAGACAGCAATGGAAAGCTGGTTGACCTTTACGTTGTTACCAAGATATATGCCGGTTCTTCAACAGCCACCAGTGTTGACACTTACACCGGGTTAAGATATAGTACCTGGTCGCAAATCTCTACAAGCGCAATCAGTGAAAACAAGCTAAAAGCAAAGATTCCGGATAGCCGGGTTTACAACAGGAACGACAAGAACGAATATATCTATATTTCTGATGCCGTTGACGCCTCCAGTTCTTCCGACGTGATAGAATTATGGCCCGGCAAATACAAGGAAAATGTAGTGATTAACAAGAAACTGACTCTTCTTGGTTCTGGTGCGTCTAGGACTATTATTGATGCCAGATATCTTGGTTCAGCCATAAAGTTGCAAAGCAGTTCGGATTATTCAGTTATAGAGAATATTAGCGTTATTAGATCAAAGAATACTTCGAGCACCTGTTCTGCTACGAATCAGTATGCAGGAATTGATGCATATCAATCGTATAATCTTAAGATAAACAATGTAAGATTTATAGACAATTATGCAGGTTTTGTCGGTTGCTACACCTATTATCTGGAACTGTCCAATTCATATGTTGATTCTACACCTCGAACTTCAAAGTCCTGGGGCATTATGATTTACAATTCCCATTATAATGAATTAAAGAATAATGAAATTACAGAACATACCGATGGAATTTATGCTGAGAATACATATTACTCTAAATTCTCAGATAATTTCATACACAATAATACAAGTGATGGAATGGAGTACAGGTATGCCCATAGTTCCGAATTCACTAATAACACGTTCTACTCCAATTCAGCTAACGGAATTTACTTCTGGAGAGTTAGCACAACTAGTGCTACGCAAGGAGCTAAATTTACTGGAAATAGTTTTGTTGATAATAATTACGGATTTTATGGCTACGGCTCCAGTAGCTCGAATTATAACCGTTATATGGATTTTAATGACAACAAGTTCAAGAGCAATTCAATTTACGGTCTCTACTGCTATTACTACTGCTATAATGTAGAGGTTGAGAACAACACTTTTATTGGAGATTCGGACACAATATATGGACTTTATCTGCAGAGGTCATATTATGGAATTATAGGCAACAATACATTTCACGATGATCATACCAGTATCGACATCTACATGTATTATTGCGGTTCCGGTACTCTGTACAATAAATTCTTCAACAATAATTTTACGACGATCACTGTAACAAGTTCTTGCGACGTTTACGTTTATGATTATTTGAATCTGAGAACGGTTGAAGAAGATGCAGATCCTTTTTCAGGTGTTGAACTTGAACTCAAAGATGATTCTCAGACTTATTACCAGACACCCCATTGGAGTGGTTCCGACAGTGTTACGGATACTGATGGATACATCTCAAGTGATATTTTTCTGAAATCCGCATCCTACTCCGGTTCATCAACTCTTACCGTGAATACAATTACGGCAAATTATGCATACGGAATCAGGGCGCAGACAACAACTTTCAATTTTACGGGAGACACCACGAAATCCATAACCATTCCGGACTATTTCAGGAAGGGTGTAGTGAACAATACGGATACAGGAGTTCTTTACACCAGCATTTCATCGGCGATCAGTTCAGCCAGCACTGGTGACGTTCTGCGGGTCTGGTCCTGGACGTTCAATGAACAAGTCATAATAACAAAAGGCATAACCCTGGTTGGCAATTCCACATCCGGTTCCATTATCAATGGAATGGATGACGCAGATCCTACAGATTATACTATTGAGGTCAAATCGGATGATGTAACCATCAGCAATTTGACTCTGGGACAGGCTTCGGACAGTGTAATTTATGCAGGAAATTTCGAGAATCTGGTAATAAGCCATATTTCAATTCTGTCAACTGGTGCCAATAACGGGATTCATTTTGAGGGGACCGAATCCGTAACCGTATCCGATGTTACAATAAACAATACAGATAGAAGATCCGTGCTTATCGAGGACGGCGACACTATTACATTCAAAGATAGCAATTTCAAGAATTCGTCAGCATCGGATGGATTCGTGATAGACCAAAGCGAGCAAATTACTCTGGATAACGTTTTCATTCATAATCCAGGATACAGCAGTTCCTCTTCACACGGGATTTCTGTTTCAGATAGCGACCAGATAACCATCCAGAATTCGACAAAGGTTGCCTATAGCAAATCCTATGTCATCAATATTGATACGGTCTCCAGTCTAATCGTTCGCAATTCAACATTCATTGGTGATGATCTGGCTAGAATCGATGAGTCCAATGGTTTCCTGATTGAGAATAGCAGTTTCAAGGGAAGTTCGGAAGGAAATTATAGCGTTTATATCAAGGATACTGACAGTGGCACCTTTCAGTACAACACGATAACAAACCCGTCCAGCGATGGAAGTACGGATAATGGCGCAATTTTTCTGAGTTCTTCTTCATCCAATTCGATCAAGAACAATACGGTAACCAATTCAGGCAGAAGCGGAATTCATCTCAAATCAGCTTCAGCTGATAATTTAATTTCAGGAAATACCGTAACTGCTAGCTATTATTTTGGATTGTACATATCTTCTTCCGATGGCAATACCGTCCGAGAAAACACGTTTAAAACCTCAACAAACAGTGGCATCAAGATTTCCAGTTCGGATGGAATTGAGATAGACACCAACACCCTGGAATCCAATACGGAATACGGCCTGTACGTTTCGGCCTCTGATAACATAATAGTCAA
The DNA here is from genome assembly GCA_964645695.1 of uncultured archaeon. Classification (GTDB taxonomy): domain Archaea; phylum Thermoplasmatota; class Poseidoniia; order MGIII; family CG-Epi1; genus CG-Epi1. The sequence goes on along the minus strand of CAZXZT010000061.1, from coordinate 1,690 downwards.
ATTCAATTCAATTACAGACAACAATGCAGGAATCTACGTAACTACATCGGATGACGGTATTTTCCTCAGTAACACGATTGATGACCATTCTTCTTCCGGTGCCTCCTTTCAGGAATCCAAGCGTCTCAGCTTCAAGCTGAATACTATCAAGAATTGCGACGGCGATGCGCTCTCCTTGTCGTCAGACAGCAATACTGCATTCGTAGACAATAACACGATCAAGAATAATGGAGATGGAACATCTGGAAGAGCCGTCAAGCTTTCCGAAGTTTCTTCCGTTACGCTCTACAACAATTCAATCGAATCGAATACTTATTCAGGCATGGTCCTGATTTCTTCTTCATCGAACAAGATTGTGCAGAACACGATTGATGACAATGGCCAGTATGGCATCCAGATCACCAATGACGCTGAGATCTCACACAACAATACAATCAAGGACAATCTCATAAAAGACAATTCAGACGATGGCATTTCTTCTCATGGAATGTTTACTAAAATAATAAACAATACCATAAAGTTCAACGATCAGAAGGGCATAGTTCTGGAAGACACTGCCGCTCGAAGTACCATCTTTGACTGCATTCTGGATGACAATGAGGGAAATGCAATTCATATCTTTGCAAATCATGTCCTGATCAATGGCACTATTGTTGACGGCGATACCTCGGACATTGCAATTTCAGTTTCAAATTCCGATTTTGTAAGAATTATGAATACCACCGTTGAAGGCGGAAGTCACGGAATCAAGTTCCAGAATAGCACGAATGCATTTGTCTACAAGAATACGGTCAATTCCAATGCAGCGTACGGGATTTACTTTATGCAGAATTCAACCTCGGCACAAGTAAAGAACAATACTGTCACAGATAATGGCGAGCAATCAGTATACATTCATACATCAAGTTCAGCCGTTATCAATGGAAATACGTTAAAAGAGAATACTGGTTACGGACTGATTGCCACCAATTCTAAGTTTATTCAAATCAGTGATAACACCATAGAAGAAAATGGAGGTGGCATTAAATTTTCCGATTGCGACTATTGCAATGTAACCTCCACCTCGATCAAAGACAATATTGCCCGAGGAGTCTGGCTACTTTCAGATTCGGATAACAATTCTTTTACGCATGTCAATTCTTCAGATAACAACAAGGATGTCTATTTCCAGTCATCCAAAGACAACAAGGGCTTTAATTTCTCATTTTCCACAGTGACTATTGATTCATCATCCACTTTGACATTGACTTATAATCTTGACCTAGTATTCCAAAGCAGTAATGGCTCAGGTTTTTCAGGTATGCATTTTGAGTTAATTAGTGGCGGTGTTCAATTTCATGCTACACCCTTCTATGGTGGAATAGGTCTGGTTTCAGATTCAGATGGTGAAGTAGGCGACTCATTTTCTTTAGACTCCAAGATTTACAATGGCAGTTCCACCCCCGATCTGGTGTCTAATGTTCTGAAGTACCATTATGGAGTAAGAAGCAAGGAAAAATCGATAGATATGAGTACTTCTCATACCGAAACAGTGTCAGTTCCTTCAAATTGGACCAAAGGTCTGGTCAGAAATGCAGATACGGGCACGGATTACCACAAGATCCAGTATGCTATTGACAATGCATCCGCAGGCCATACTCTGAATATCTGGGCCTGGACTTACAATGAATCTTTAGTAATTGATGAATCT
>CAZXZT010000060.1:0-5792 GCA_964645695.1 uncultured archaeon | reverse complement strand
GGGTATTCGGCTCGAGAGGCCGAGATGATGGGCCGGACTACACCACGGGAGCTGAGACCGTCTTTCGAACGTTTAACTTAATAATTTTCGTCGAGCCATTTTGCAGTATCATTGATGGCCTTCCGACTTGTGAATTGAGGATTCCATCCATGTGATTTCATCTTCTTGATATCCAGTCGCATGTTCTTCACGTCACCTTTCCAGCCTCTTCCACCATCGACCCCTCCGGTGAACTTGTATTCAACATCCTTCAATTTCATCACTTTGCAAATCTCGTTGGCGAGAGTAACAACATCAATCGAGTCCTTAGAACCGACATTCAATGCTAGGAATTCTCCTGCTCCGCAGAGCTCACCCGGGGCTTTCGCAAGCATTGCAGATATGCAATCATCGACATGGAAGTACGATTTATCCTGTTTACCGTCTCCAAGGATTTCGAGTTCTTCGGGCTTATCCTTGAGTTTGTGTACGAAATCGTATGTTACTCCGTGATTGCTTCTGGGACCCACACAATTAGCAAATCGATACGAAATTCCCCGAAATTCATGTTCCTTGCAATACTTTTCTATTAATTTTTCGGCATCCATTTTACTGTTGCCATAGGCCGATATCGGTTTCAGTTTTGCATCTTCAGGCGTGGGAATCTTTGCGTCGCCATACACGGTTGAGGTAGAGGTGAATACGATTCTGTTACAACCGGTCCTTTTCATTGCCTCGAGGACTTTTTCAGTGACATCCACATTCTGTTCCTGCATTACCTCCGGTTTCGTGATCCCTGTCTGAACCTCGGGGTTGGCGGCCAGATGATAGACAATCTTCGCTCCTTTCAGATACTGGTCAAAATCATCATTCAGAAGGTCGATATCCACAACAGTTATGTCTTCTATCGAATCGAACAGGAATTCCAATTCACCGGACGAGAAATTGTCGAGAACGACCACATGCTCGTCACGTTTTACCAGCCTATCGACTAGGTGTGACCCAATGAATCCGGCTCCTCCGGTAACCACAATGCCCCGGCGCGCGCTTTCCGGCAATGATACCAACACGCCAGACTCCAGTTCTACAGGTTTTGTCTGGTCCGCCGTCATGTAGTCGTAGCTATCATCGGTAAACGAGTCAACGAAAGATCCGACTATGTTGCTGGTGGCCTGAGTTATGATTCTCCCTGTGTCTCCAGCGGCCTTCATCATGGTCTTTCCAGTCCCTTCAGCGGCTTTCATCACAGTACCGCCAGCGCTACCAACCACCCCTCCGGCAGCTGTCAGCGGAGCTCCGATTACACCTTCACGGTGTAGCCCCAATGTCTGGGTGAGTTCATCCATGCTGAGTTCATCCCAGTGCCGATAAACGAAATACAGAATTCCGCAAATCATTATTAGAATTATCAGGCCTGCAAGCTGGAGAGGTGCCAGATAACCAAGGAATTCCACTCCATATATTACGGACAAGGCAATCAGAACAGACCCAATCAAAGCTCCTAGACCAACAGCCAACAAGTTGGCTGAGACAGACAATCCCACAGCCCTGCCAAGTATTGTGCCGGCAAAGGCACCCGAACCCTGGAAGGGAATCATCACGAATACTACTATTCCAAAGAAGGTCAACCTTTCGACCCACGGCATGGATTCCAATATGGAGGCGCCTTTGAGTTGCACTCTTCTGATACCGCTACCGATGAAAGGTAGTTTCTTTGCAAGATCGAAGTTCCAGATCAGGAACAAGCACACGACAATGTCCACGAAAGCAATGCTGAACGCCAGAACCGTCCAGGGAACTCCTTGAGCGATCCCTATCGGGATTACGGATTCTTTACCTAATGGAGGCACGAAGTAGAGCAACATCAAACTCGTCAGGTTCAAGAAAGCTCTTTGACTCAGAATTAAAGATAAAAAGACGAAGTAGGCCACCGTCAGAAGGAAAGGTGAAAAGAACTTGAGAAGTGCAAGAATAGCACTAATGGTTCCTATAGCATAGACGACTACGACCATTCCTATGAATGTGATAAAATTGAAGAATATGGTGTATTTGAACGTGGTGTCGACTCCCCCCTCGTTCATTCTCAGAACACTGTTGATCAGGAAACCCGAAACACCTTCCGGGTCTCTGGCAACCATGAATTCGTAGCTGAGGTTTTCCTTGACTGTAGAATCTTCCCTGCCAAATCCTTTTCCAGAGACGTCTCCAACCCAGGTTCCGTCTTCACCTTCTATGCCTGCACCTATTCCATCTTCGCCAACCACTGCTGAAACAAGCATGTTCTGGCCGATTGGATAATCATTCGAGATATCTCCATCGACCTTGATTTCGGTTTTTCCGATCTTCATGTAAGTAAAGTCAAAGTCGGCAGTATTCGGCACATCCAGAACATTCGTGACGTCGGCATTGTTCAGCAAAAAGTCATTGACTTCCAGTGAGCGGAAAATGACAATATTCATCTCTCCCCTCTGATACTTGCCGTTCTCCAGAGAAGTGTAGGACCACTTCGAGCCATAGATGTTCGTCTTGTCAAATATGGTGTTGTTGAATTCAGAATTTTTGACCCATAAATGGATAATTTCGTTGTTATCAAATCTTCCGTTATCAACGCTGACATTTTCAAACATGATTGTATCGAATGAACCGTTCGAAAATACAGCTCGATTGAAATCAACGTTGTAAAAGCTGACTCTTTCAAAACGACAATCCACAAAGAAAGTGTCATTTAATGTAAGGTTCGAAAATATCACGTCCCTGAATACCACACCACTGAAGAGAGCAGATTCCAATACTGTATCCGAAAATTCTTTCTTGTTAGTGGCGTACGGATCAATACCTCTTATGTTCTGCCCATTCACGTAGTTGATTACAGTCTCATCAGAAGCATTTCCAAACGGCGAAAAAAGAGGGCCGAAGCTACCCTTCTCTACAATTCTGAAATTATCACCAGGAGCAAAAGAAGGCTCTTCCGGAACAGTTCCCTTCGCGGGAAAAGGCTCATCCACAATTGGTCCGTAATACTGGATTTCATTCAGTTCGCCCTCGATCCATATCGAGTCATCGGGTTCGAAGTTTGCATAATATCCGTCGTCGCCTCTCGCCATATCGTAATCATTTTCAGTAATTAGCACCCAGACTCCGCTCTTTCCTCCAATTTCCATATCAAAAGCGGTTTGTGGCCATCCAGCAAAGCTCGCCCCCATAATCGTCAGGAATATTCCGGCTAACAATAGAATTCTAGGTGCCCTTTTGGTAGCATCCACGAAAGCCCAGAAAGCATCCACGACAGCATCTATTTCATCACGTTCTCTTTGAGATACGACAATCCTACCCTTGGGGTCCTCGGAACCATCCTCCGATACCTCTTTTTCTTCAGGCGGTTCTCCCACCTCCTTTTCATCCAAGTCTTCCGATACTTCCTTTTCCTCAGGAGGTTCTTCTACCTCTTTTTCCTTCTGGCCTTTGTCAATCTCGTTCTTCTCATCAGGGGTTTCTTCCTTTTTTCCGCCTTTCTTAGATTTCTTCTTGGCCATTCTGACTCAGACTATTCTCCTTAGGTGCGATACTGCTCGCTAATAAATAATATGGTCACTCTTCAACCTCCCGATGCGACGAGGATAATTCGGAGTGGCTTGTCAGGCAGTTCCGAGACCAGCGGAACGGGTTTCATCGTTTTCTCATCGGTCACGACCAATAACCCGTCCGGATGCATGCCTAGGTGTTTCACAAGATCATCAGAGGTGCTTCCTTTGGGCAATTCGACGTTTTTGACATCGTCATCAATTGTCACCTGCCACTTCATGTCTGTTCAGAAGGGAACGGAAGAAAACACTTACCGTGAATATTAAGACCCAACATTTCTGGAGCTATTGATAGCCAGGGTCGCATAGCCCGGAATTGCGGTGGCCTCGAAAGCCTCTGGGAGAAATCCCGCGGGGGTTCAAATCCCTCCCCTGGCGCCATGCTTTTCGATTACTTATTTACTGAAGAAAGTTCGGCAACATCTTCCAAAGTCAGTTTGAATTGTTGCTGTAACGGTTCATAACATTCTAAACAATATTTATTTCCCTTTTTCAACTCGGAAACTTCATCGCTATCTTCTTGGATTTCAATTTCGAAAGCTTTGGCATTGCAAACCATACATAGTTCTTCAGACATAAGAACAAATTGAGTTAGGATTTGATAAAGTTATGGTGCTCTCATGAAAGCTACGAACTCTTCCACGGTCCGCGATTCCAGTACGTAGTTGTTTTCGCGTTCAAAACCCATCGTCGATGTTGGACTTCTTCCATAATCATGTCCCGGAAAAATATCAACATCATCAGCAATGGGCGCTAGGACCTCAAAGAGGGATTTGTACATCTCACGTGGATCGCTACCGGGCAAGTCAGTCCTTCCACACTCTCCTACAAAGAGGACATCTCCTGTGAAAAGGAGTTGTTTGTCCACAAAGAAACAGATTTCGTCAGGACAGTGTCCGGGCGTGTACAGAACTTCCACGGGTATCTTGCCAATTCTGATCTCATCACCATGTTCCAGCTTACGGTCAACATGGAATTTGGCGCTACTATGGCCAGCGATTCGGGCCCCGGTCATTTCCACCGCGACTTCATTCCCATTGATGTGGTCGAAATGGCCATGGGTGCTCAGAATCCATTCTATCTTCAACCCGACTTCCTTTGCCATCCCGACCAATTTCTCAGGTTCGAAGGAAGGATCTACAAGCGCCCCGATTCCAGTCTCCTCGCAACCCAGTACATAGCCAAAATTAGCCATGGGGCCAACGGGAATCTGCTTCACTATCATTTTAGATTACTGTACAAGCTAAAATCCAGTAGAAGAGCCTTCTGGATGTTTTTGGTATTTTACAATTTGAACCTAGGAATCAGTATTGCTGTTTCCGCTTTGTATTTTAGATACTCGGCATCTTCTCCATATTTCTTATCAGCCGAGGCTTCCAGAAAAGGAATTCCACTCACGAACAGAAGCAGAAAAGTCGTCCAGAGTGGCCCTATAATGGTCCACAAGGGAACACCATATGTGTAGCAAAAAATGAAAACGCCAAACCATAGCAAGATATTGCCGAAATAATTAGGATGTCTGCTGTATTTCCAAAGCCCAGTATTGCACCATTTCTTACCATGCAGTTTATGGTTGAATTTCGTATAGTCGGCCCAGGCTTCTATAATGAACCCAATCGCAAACATTCCGATTCCAAGATATGACATAGGAACAAGATCATACTCACGATTCTCAAGACTATTGAAATAAATTACTGGCAGGGAAGTCAGAAACACCCATAGAATTTGGAGAACCCAGAAACCCAAGAAACTCCAAAATTTAGTTCTAATTTTATCAAAACGATTATCCTTGCCCCATGCACCAATCCTGTAAGACAAATAAATTCCGAGTCTCAAGGACCACAATATTACCATAAGCGATGCAATTATTCTTGGGAATGAAAAATCCCCCCCTAACCATAGCGTAATTATGGCCAGAATCAGGAAATTGCTGGTTCCTGCGAAATCAGTTAGCTTGTCAATTTGCAGCGTGTACGCTACAGCAAAAAAGCTCATTTGCATACACACTGTCAATAACAGTGAAACTAGGATAAAATGTTCGTCGTTTTCTATTAAATCAACCATCTCGAGGTTTGGCCTCGTTCACCTTTAACTCACGACCGTCAGCCTCGTGACCATTCAAGGCCTCGATGGCTGCTCCAGCCTCATCTGCGCTTGCCATTTCGACAAATCCAAAACCACGGCTTCTGCCGCTCATGCGGTCCACAATTACTTTTGCGGACGTAACTTCTC
>CAZXZT010000059.1:0-5895 GCA_964645695.1 uncultured archaeon | reverse complement strand
AATTGAGCAATACTCTGAAAGCCACAATCAACTTACCATATATCTGGTCAGATTCTAGTGGTCCAAAGCATTTGGAGCTTGATCTCACGAGAGCTAAGTTGGATGAGATAGTTGGTCCCGTTATCAATCGTTGCGAAAAACCAATTAAGAAGGCATTCAAGGATGCTAAAATCAAACCAGGTGATGTTGACAAAGTAATTCTTGTTGGGGGTCCAACTCGAATGCCAACCGTTCAGAAGGCATTTGAGAAATTTGTAGGGCGTAAAGCTGAGAGAGGAGTAGACCCCATGCAATGTGTTGCCATGGGTGCCGCTATTCAGGCAGGTGTGTTGGCAGGAGACATCAAGGACGTTGTTCTTCTTGATGTTACTCCTTTAACTTTAGGTATTGAGACCGAAGGTTCAGTCCTGACCCCATTGATAGACCGTAACACCACAATACCAACTAACAAGTCCAAAATATTCTCTACAGCTGCAGACAATCAACCCGCTGTCGAGATTCACGTTCTGCAAGGTGAGAGGACCATGGCTGCAGACAATGATACTCTAGGCCGTTTTCAACTTGTGGGTATACCGCCATCACCCCGTGGTATTCCACAGATCGAAGTATCCTTTGATATTGACCGAAATGGTGTAATCAATGTCACTGCCAAGGATCTTGGGACCGATAACGAACAGAAGATCGAAATCACCTCCAAGTCAAATCTGACGGATGACGAGATTGATGAGAAGGTAAAAGAGGCTGAAAAGCATGCCGAAGAGGACAAGCAGGTCCGGGAAATGGTTGAGACCCGTAACCAAGCCGAATCCTTCATTTATGCCACAGACAAGGCTATCAATGATCTCGATGACAAGGTTGATGACGATACCAAGGCTAAGGTTGAGGAATCAAAGAAAAAGCTTCAAGCAGCCATGAAAGAGGAAGATCTGGATGGTCTAAAACAGGCTCTGGAGGATTTTCAGCAGGCTTCGCAGGCAATAGGTCAGATGGCTTATCAGCAGGCAGCTGAGGAACAGGCCAAGGACCAAGCCGAGGGTTCAGATTCAAATGCTGATGATGATAATGTGGTCGATGTAGATTATGAAGAGATAGATGACGAAAAGTAGATAGAGTCGTCAAGTATAAATTCACCCTATTCCACTGTGGAGAAGCATGGCCGATAAAGTCTCCTTTACGGATTTTCGTGGGGAAAAGAAAGTCAGGAAGGTCAAACGACGCAAACCCAAGGAATCGAATGTCAATGTTGAGGAATTGCTTGACGAGGTTTTGACGGCAAGAAAGATGGCTGACAAGGCTATAGCGGAATCACGTTCGAGTCAAATTGCACTACCGTTTCTGGAATTCTCATTCATGCAAGAGACCCCGTTTGATTATGGTGTATGGAATCCAATAGAAGTCACTCTGAGCAACACGGGAAATGGTCCGGCGCGTACAGTAACTCTCTCATTCGACAATTTGAAAGTGCGAGGTCAAACAATAGTCAACAAGGTGAATCCCGGCGATGACAAAGTTGTTGTTATTGAATTGAGGTCCGATGCCGTGGACAAGACCATAAGCCGGCTGGACATTTATTATCATTCCATTGAGGGCGATACTTTCACATCGATAAGGAGAGACTGGTTCCCAAATGACTACGAGGCAACCAGCATCTTTGAAAGCGAAATTCCATCTGGGGAGGATCCGAATTCACCACTCTATCAGCACCGGGAGGTAATGCATGGTGATTTCCACATAATATGTGGTAATTGTGGTGTTAGAGCACCAGCTACTTTCCGGATATGCGGAAAATGCGGTTCGCGTCTCCAGAAACGAATTGATCGAAGTAGCGATTGGGGTAGCAATCTCGAATCACCTTCAGCAGTTCAGGATCAGCGCCAGATTTTAATCAAGAAATTACAGAAGCTCGGTGAACTAAAGGACAAAGGCATGCTGAGCGATGACGAGTTTACCGTGGCCAAATCCAGACTTCTGACTTAGACCTCTTCAGCCCATTCCACGTCATCATCAAAGTTACCGTCAGACACTGGACCTTTCTTTACAGCATCAGCTACCCGACTATTCAGAACAAGGATGAAGATAACAAGAACTATGGCCCATTGCACAATCATTGTTATTATCGTGAATAATCCCAGTCCCATCCCCTCTATCGGAGAGTGGCTCTGGTTTTGTAATTTTTCGTAGATAAAGAATCCGAATACTGCAATAAATTCAAGAGGAAAAACGTATTTGATGATGTACTCCCACCAAACTCCAATTTGGATATCAGCATATTGGGTGTTGATTAGGTTCTTTCTGAAATCACTAACACCGAATCGCATTACAACTACAGCAATCATAAGTCCCGAGACAATCAATCCAGTCCCCCAGACAAAATCCTGGTTGTCCAGGAATTCTAGGCTCAATGCTGATGGAATACCGGCCAATGCCACGGCAACAGCGATGTAGCGTACAGCTTCTTTTCTTTCCCACCCCATGTCAACAAAATTTACGACACATCCTTGTAAAGTTGAAACCATTGAAGTTAAGGCCGCAAATGACATCGAAAGGAAGAATATACTTCCTATGATCCATCCTGCAGTCCCCATCGATGCGAAAAGAGCGGTCAAATGAATAAAAGTCAATCCGGATGATCCAGATTCTACTGCCGCCAACCCATCAGCTGTAGTGTCAGAAAGTGCAAAGACCGTTCCTAAAACTGCGACACCTGCGATTAGTGAGACCGAGTTGTTACCAAGTCCGGTCAGAAATGCGTTCAGTCCAATGTCCTCTTTCTTTCTCATTGCAACAGCGTACGTGATAGCCATTCCAAAACCAGCTGAGGTCGACCAAGCAGATTGCACCAGAGCCCTAATCCAGGTTTCACCCCTAAACAGGTATTCCCACTGTGGAATGAACAAGAATCTCAATCCCATCATAGCGCCGGATGGGTTAAGGATAAAGGGATAAATCATGGCAACAACCAGAAATGCTACCAAACATGGAATCAATATCGTATTTGCTTTTTCTATTCCACTTATTCCATTGTAGACGATGAAAGCAGAGACACTTACAGCTATCAGCTGGAAGAATACAACTTCAGCTGGGGAGCTTATGAAATTGTCCCACAGGGCTTGTGTCTGAGCGGTATCGGTTGCATCACTCATTTCTCCAGAGAGTGCAATCCAGAAGTATCTGATTGTCCAGCCCATTACTACAGCATAGTAGAATCCTACGGCAGTTCCGACCCACATCATCCAGATTCCAAGCCATGTAAAATTTCGACCAGCCATATCTCTCATGGCCCCAACTGTCCCAAGTCTGGTTTTCTTACCAATAGCAAATTCAGCCATCAATAATGGAATTGACCATGCAAATAGGAAAATAAGCCATCCAATCATAAAGGATCCACCTCCGTTTGCAGCAGCTTCTCGAGGGAATCTCCAGATATTTCCAGTACCCACAGCAGCGCCGACTGTGGTTAGAATTAATCCTAACCTAGAGGAGAATTGCTCAGGTGGCTTTTCATCAGCCACTTTTAGCTTCCTTTAGCAGATTTTCTTGCTCTCTTGGGTTTGGGGATTCCTTCGGCGACGTTCTTCCTTTTTTCAGCTTCGGTTGCAATTCCTACGGTCTTGTATAGTCCTCCCCAGACAACACCATACATTATTCCCATCATTATTGCAACACCCAGAAAGTCAAGTATTGGATTACCAAATCCAATAATGTCATCAACAAAGATTTCAATTGGTTCTGCAGCTCCGTAGCCAGTTACTATGAATCCGCCACCGAATTCGTTTGCAAGTCTTGAATCTTGAGCCACAGCATAGAATTGGATATTTGTTGAGTCTTCAATTTCTGGTATGTATGCCCTGAATACAGAATCTCTTCTTGGTATTGTGAACTCAGCAGTATAGCCTGAATAATCCTTAGCGTCACAATCCTTGATACAGGACATGGGTATTTCCTTCCACACCCCTTCAGCCATTTCATCTGTTCTATAATTCAACATTAGTGAATCCTGCAACATGAATTGTGCATCTTCAACCTTGACTCTTACAGGTAGGTCGTCTTTTGTATAGTAGTCTCCAAAATCAACATCTGTATCTGACTGGAATCCGACAGCTTCTCCTTTCGATGACATGATGCTTAATTGGGGCATCATCGTTTCCTCTGGCGAGCTAATACCATCACCTTCGAGGTCTCCATAATCTGGGAACATTTGCCCAATTCGCGCCTCAGGTGATTTATCTAGGAAGTGCATATTGGTCAAAAGATGCATTCTCACCGTTGGTCTAATGAGCAAAGTATCAGCATGGAATCCACCCTCAAGTCCACCTTGACTGCCACAACTGTTCAATTCAACGGTGTATGAAAAGGAACCTTGCATTCCATATTGGTAATCATTGATATCGCCAGATACTTTGTATCCTCCCTGATCCTTCCAGTTACCATATCCAGTCAAATTCATAAGGGGTTTGACTTGGTTTTCCATGTAGAGCTCGTGTGGAGGGTCTTGATCCTTGAATCCCCACGGCCAAATGTAGAGATTCGAGCATGAATGGTATGATACCGAATTCATAATATTGTGTTTCATGTCATGTGCTTCAGTTCTATAATTCCGGATATAGTCTCCATCGGTCAGTTCGATAAACATTTCTGGCCAATTACTTCTAACAATTCCATTTTGGTAATCTTCTAAATATTTGTATTGCGGATAATCTTCGTATATATCTAATCTCCAAGTTAGATACTCTATCACTTGGGTCTCAGGTTCTGAAAAACCACCTTCCTTATCCTCTCCAAGTTTACCATCATTATCGTCATCATATCTATTAACATCAGGAGGATCTTCATCCACTCCTGTCTGTGTATTTTGTTCTCCAAATTCTCCAAATGGCACATCACAATTTATTCCACAGTCGCCATCATCATCATTTTGGTCACGAGGTCCGTGATAAACATCAGAGCAAGGATTGTCATCATCAACGGTAAGTTCGGGTTCACCATCATCACCAATTATTGCCAACAGTTGAGTATTATGCCCCCACTCAAAAGGATAGTTTCGATTAAGATCTACTCCGTCACATCCATCTTCATATCTGTCATTCTCTGAATTATCTCGCAGGTTTTTACGCCAAAATCTATCAGGGTCTTCTCTATCAAATATGTATCCATCAGGATTTAGTATGGGTACAATCCAAGTTTCTCTGTTGTTAACTAAGTGCGTTATTCGACCCTCACTTGGGTCTTCATCGATTCCTTCATCTATAATTCCGTCTCCGTCATTATCAATTCCATCAAATAAGGCTCTGCCTTGTTCATCAACACGCCCACCTTGTTCTCCATCTCCATCATTGTCTACTCCGTCAATCATGTCTTCGTTGATTAATCCATCACCGTCGTTGTCAGTGGGGTCCATACCATAGAAGTGAGTCAGGAAATAAACGAAATACAAGGTAGTGACTACTGTCATCCATTCTCTAGCATGATGGTTTCCGACTATGAAGAACGTTTCTTCATCAGGGTCATCATAGAAATCAGGTTCGTTAGCTACATTATCTGATATTTTAACTCCAACAATTTCATTTCCTTGCCAAGTTTTACCTGCAGGAATCATGTCAGTCAATGTGTAAAACTCAACAATATCTGGATGCTCGTTCGCAATTTTCTGCAATTCCGAAACGACCTCATAGTATTCATGATAGTCATCAAATAGGACATCAAAAGGGAAAGTATTGGTTCGATTTAGAGTATCATTTTCATGCCCATCAAAACCATTTGACGTGTCTCTAGTCTTCTGAAAATCCTTGAATTCAATGGATCCTGTACTCATTGAGGTCAGGGTTAGCATAAGTGCCAAAGCGACCGGTGAGAGTCGATTCATGCTTTTAGCATGAGAGACACATTATTATAAGA
>CAZXZT010000058.1:0-5951 GCA_964645695.1 uncultured archaeon | reverse complement strand
CCTTTACTTCCTCCTCTTTCTTTGGAGTTTCCTCTTCCTTTACTTCCTCCTCTTTTGGCTTTTTGCTCCAAGGATATACCATATTTGTGTAGTTAGTGGTGTAATTTTATAGTTGGTGTCGACTCAATACGTTTAATCCCCCCTAAATCTGAAGCACCGTGTCCCTTACCGACAAGATCGTTGAAATCGAAGAGGAAATCGCCAGAACTAAATACAACAAGGCAACACAGCATCATATTGGAAAGTTAAAGGCCAAGTTGGCTCAATTGAGAGAAGAAGTGGTCGTTAGCTCTTCGGGAATAAAGGGTAGTGGCTATGGTGTACGCAAGGCCGGTGATGCCACGGTTGCCTTGGTGGGACTACCTAGTGTTGGCAAGTCCACATTGCTCAATTGCCTTACTGACGCGGAAAGCGAAATTGGTTCCTATGCTTTTACTACTCTGGATGTTGTCCCGGGTGTTCTGAAATATAGAGATGCCAATATACAAGTTCTTGATCTGCCGGGATTAATAGAGGGTGCAGCCCGGGGTGCCGGCAGAGGCAAGGAAGTTCTTTCAGTAATACGAACCGCAGATTTGATAATCCATATAATAGATGCCTTGGAACCGGCACCTCATGTTATTCTCAAAGAATTATTTGATTCCGGCATTCGTCTAAACGGTCGCCCCCCTAATGGTAGTGTTTCAAAAACGGGAATAGGAGGCATAGAGGTAATTTCAGTAACTGCCCAGGAAATCGGCATCGAGGCAATTAAGACCGTAGTTAGAGAGTACGGTCTGGTAAATGCTCAAGTTGTTCTCAGAGAGAAAATTACCTTGGATGACCTAATTGATATCTTGGCAAAAACCCGGGTTTACGCACCTTCTTTCAACGTACTGACCAAAGTTGATATGGCAAATCGTGATCAATTGAAGGATGCCAAAGCAAAATGCGGACGTGAAAAAACAATTGAGATCGCAGCCCCTACTGGAAAGGGCGTGGCAAAATTAAAAAGACAGATTTATAGTTCCTTGGATTTCATATCTGTTTTTATGAAACCTCAGGGAGAAAAGGCAGATCTGGAAGAACCACTGGTGGTAAGGAAGGGTACCACAATAGCCGAGATTTGTCAGCGCCTTCATCGTGATTTCACACGTAAATTCAGGTATTCACAAGTCTGGGGGCCCTCTGCCAAGTTTCCGGGACAGACGATTGGATTAAGCCACAAAGTCAAGGATGGCGACATAGTCAGCATAATCACGCACCGCTGAATTATTTTTGGAGTCTTTTAATCAATGCGGCCTTGTTCCCCGTTGTAGCCAGTCCTTTCTTCTTCAGTTCGGCCTTCAATTCAGTCAATTTCATAGAGCCATAGTCAGTCTTTTTCTTAGCAGGTCTGCCCCGTTTCTTTGCTTTGGGCTTTCCTCCCTTATTTCCTCTCCTGAATACACCAGCAACTCTGGAAGCGGCTCTTCCAATTCCGGATTTAATAGCTCTTGCACCTCTTGCCATAGCAGCCCCAGCTCTACCAAAAGCAGCCTTGGTTTTTGCTCCCCCAGCTCTTATTCCGCTCCCAATTCGGCTTCCTATTCCGGGCACCTTGCCGGTTTGGGTCTCTGGTTTTGCAGGCGACTTTTTATCAACCGCAGGGCCCTCCCCCATTTTGGGAGTTAGTTTAAGTTGGGAAGTATTTTTGAAAACAATCTTTGGTTTGTCGGATTCGGCTCTCTTTTTCTCCTTGTATTCTTTCCGAGCTGAATCTGTAGCCACCGAATCGGGTAGACTGTCTCCAAAGCGGTCTTCGTATCTGTCTTTCAAGCTTTTACCTTCAGAATCCATCATACGGTCTAGTTTTTTGTGGATGTCGCCTATGGGTCTTGTGCTCCTCTTCGACCATCCAGTAGGTTGTGGAGCAGATACAGTATCTGTTGAAACAACAATGTTTTCATCAGCAACAACTCCAACGGGCGCGATTTCCACTACAGGTTGTGGTGTAATCGGAGCGGTTTCAACAGCGGGCATGACTCCTTGAGGTTGTACTGCCACGATACCAGGTTGTGCTACTGGAGCGCCTACGGGTTCCAGAACAGGAGGTTTCTTTCTCACTTTCTTTTTTTTACGACTAAACCAAGCCATGTTTTTACCAATATTTTTTTAGTATTATCATCAGTTTTTCAAAGAGACTGAAAAGCGATGGTGAGCTCTTTGCTCCTCCGTTGGAACGAGAGCCACCTAGACGTATCTCAGACCCGTTGCCTCCAGATGACATTTCTATGCACCTGTAGTAATCAATTAAAAGTTTGTTTCACTAGAATTCTTCCTGCCAGCTCATTTGTTTTCGAAGGAATCTCTGTCGATTATAGGCCTTTATTATATCTCCTTTTGTGATTATTCCAAGCAGTTTCAGTTTGTCGTCTTTATCAACCACAGGCAGGTGGCCTATCTCACGATAGCCCAGAGAATCCAGAGCTTGGGACAGATTTTCTCCAGGCGTGACAGTAATCAAATCCGTCACGCAATAATCGCCAACAGTAAGATGCCTTTCATGTCTTAGTGCTGCAATGTGAATGTCCGCCCATGTTATTATTCCAATTAGCTCGCCTTTTTCATTCACTACGGGAAGACTCATGTGTCCTGTGTCTTCAATCATCTGGAGAGCTACTTCTAACGGTCTTTCAGGTTCAATGGTCATTACATCCTCAGTCATGGCATCCTTGACTTTTATCATTCTCATCAGGTCCTGCTCAGCTCCTAGATCTATGTTTATTCCTCGCCGTGCCAATTTCGAGGTATAGCACGAATGTTCGGATAGAACATAGCAAACGGCATCCGCAACAACACACGATAGCATCAATGGCAGGATAATTTCGTATGTTGCAGTCATTTCGAAAAGCAAGACTATGGCCGTGAGTGTAGCCCTGGTTGTAGATGCTACGAAGGCAGCCATCCCTACTAGGGCGAATGCTCCGGGATGGCTTACGATTCCCATATCGTTCAGGACCAATCCCAAGGCTGCACCAAGAGCAGCTCCAATAAACAGGCTGGGCGTGAAGATACCTCCAGATCCGCCACTTCCAATAGAGATAGACGTCGCAATTATTTTCAATAGCATGATTGAAATTACGAATACTAGCAAACTGGTAACTCCTGAGGCCGTGCCAACATTTACTGGAAAGCTGTCTCCCAGAATCAGACTATCATTTTCATCAGAATCTAGTGATATTAGATCCGAAGTCACATCGAATCCATTCCCTAGGACATGCGGAAACGACAGTGCAATCATTCCTACACATAATCCTCCCAGACAGGTTCGGAGCGGTACAGGTATAAGGTCTATTTTTTCAATATTGGTTTCGACAAGATTCAATAATCTTATGAATGTGGCAGCTGCCAAACCAGCGATTAGTCCTAGAATGACATAAAAGGGGTATTCGGCAGGCGAGCTCAGAGTGTATTTTGGTATGCTATCAAATGCAGCCACATCACCAGTTAGCCCCCTTCCTACGGTCGTGGCTATAACGGCAGCTACCACTATAGGTATGAAAGAACGCGTTCTCAACTCAGCCAAAATCAATTCAATTGCAAACAGCACACCCCCTAATGGAGCATTGAAGGCAGCAGTTATCGCACTCGCTGCACCACAGCCAACCAGTGTCCTTGTTTCATCAACATTCTTGCCGGTTCTTTGACCTATCTCGGAGCCCACTGTAGATGATATCACAACCATGGGCCCCACTCGGCCAAGCGACATGCCAGTTCCAATACAGGTAGCTGCTGCAAAGCACTTGGCAATCGCCTTTTTCGCGCTTAACCTTGCCTGCTTGAAAGTTACCGCTTCCATAACAAGTGGAACACCGGCACCTTTTGCATCCTTGGACCAGTATTCAATTATCAGTCCTGCGACCAGCCCGCCTAACGCTGGAATGAAGATAATTTTCCATTCATCTTCGGAACCAACCAGCGAATTATGGATGAAACTATCGCCATAGAATATTCCTTGTATTCCTTTGCTCATGGATATGAAGACCCAAGTCAGTATCGCAGCACAGGTTCCAGTTAATGCTGCTAGCAGATTCATTTGAAGCATTGGTGATTTCAGTACAGCCTCCAGTCTCTTCAATGCTTTAGATTCATTCATGCAGTGAGGACCTCTACTCCACTGCTGGTAATCATTACAGTGTGTTCAGCTTGTGTCACTGTGCCTTTGCCCAATTCTTCCAGAATTGGATAGTAAGAAACAACTCCCGCTCTCACCAATTTTTGCAAGTTCTTGGTGGCATTGGTCTGAATAGAATGCACCCATCTTTCCGCAAAAGGTAAACCGCGGTATCTTTCTTGAATTTCCATCATCAGTTCCGTTGCCTTTTCATCTCTTATCTTGCGTATTTGTCTGAGATGGTAGATGTTTGAATTCCGCTTCCCACCTACTCGTCCAGCTCCATTGGTGACAAATGGTTCAATGGCTATGACGTCACCGTTTCGCAGTACTGCACCCCCTCTTTCCCTTACACTTGGTATGGACACGCCACTGTGTAAATTGTATCTTTTTATTCCGTGCCCTGTCAAATTAGCAATTGGCCTGTACCCGTAGCTCTCGATGGTGTCCTGAACTGCATGCCCAATGATTCCAACGTTTGTACCGGGCGATGCAACCTCTATGGCTGCGTTCAGGGCCTCTCGCGAGGCCTCAATCATTTTCTTGTATTTGCTGTTTCCAATTTCGATAGTCAGGGCATTGTCTCCAATGTATCCTTCAATGTGTACACCCACATCCAGCTTCACCACATCACCTGCATGGAAAATCTCCTTGCTTTTGGTTGATGGAGTCCAGTGCGCACCCACGCTGTTAACGGCCAAATTTGTTGGAAATGCTAATTCAGCGTTTTTTTCAATCACGAAGTTCTCAATGCTTTCTGTAACATTCAGCATTGATGCTTCCTCCACGATCAGAGTTTTACCGAAGTTAAGCGCATCACGTGCTAACTTTCCGGCTTCTCTCCATTTTAAAATCTCCTCAGAATTCAATTATTCCCTCTAGAATAGATGAGTATAAAGCACCGATGCGCTTTATTTCTGGTTTTTTCTTAGTCAGATCGATTATGGTAGATTCAATTCCCCTTGGCTCTTCACCGTCCAGATATGAGCACTGTAATCCAAATATTTGAGTTGCCTCTTCCAGACTGCTGGCAATTTCGTTTCCATGTATGTTCGCGCTCGTCGTTACGATGGGTTGTTTTTCAGCCAGTTCCAATGCAGTTCGGTTCGCTGGTACCCGAACAGCAATATTCCCGTCCCTTGCAACGCCCATTGCAAAGTTGCGTTTCGACCTTAGAATCAGAGTTACAGGTCCAGGCAGAAATTCACTGATTATTTTATCGGCCACCTGGCTTACTTCGCAGTAATTCACAATCATCTTTGCATCGCTCAGCATTATGCTTAGGCCGTCTTCTTTCTTACCCTTGATTTCGAACAGCTTTTTCACTGCATTTCGGTTAAATGGATCACAACCCATCCCCCAAACAGTGTCGGTCGGATAAACTATGATTCCACCGTTTTGAACCGCTTTTCTAGCTTCGGCGATAGAAATCATCATTCTTGCTCAGAAATAGTGGTTTTAATGTTTTTGGATAGCCTATCTCTGCTCTATAGGTCTGAAGGTGCGGTCTATTGGGCCTACGTATCTGGCTCTAGGCCTGATCAGTCTGTTATTCCCGTACTGTTCGAGGACGTGTGCGCTCCATCCTGCGATACGTGACATAGCAAACAGAGGTGTAAACAAATCCGTTGGGATATCAAGTCCGTAGAGCAAGGGTGCAGAATAGAAGTCTACATTGGTTATTATCGGTTTTCTGGATTTAACCTGCTTCTCAATTTCCTCTGCAACCTGGTACAATGTCATGTCGTTTCTTTCTTGCCACAATTGCAAGGCCATCTTCTTCAGGTGCGGTTTTCTGGCATCATCTACTTTGTAC
>CAZXZT010000057.1:0-5963 GCA_964645695.1 uncultured archaeon | reverse complement strand
ACTTGGTAAATTCATTAGATATGATAACTTGGTGGGCAACATACAGCTTCTTCCACATGGATGAAAGACCCATCTTGAACGTCTATCTGGATTAGAGCCGATTTAGCCTAATTATTCCAGCTTGGCCATTGAAAATAACTTCCAAGAATCGGTACACGGTTGGCATAGTCGAGGTAAGATTAAAGGATTGGGGCTAGAATGAAAATATCTGACATATACTCATTACGATTAGTCAAAAAAACAATCGGCCGTAAAACTTGTACACTCTGCCCTCTAACAGGAGAGTGAATAACTTATTCATTCTCAAATTAAGCGAAAATTTTTCTTTTACTCTGGCCTTCCAAAAGGGATTCGAGGCGGGCGACTCTTTTCTCCAATTCGTCAAGCCTGATTTCATAAGGATGCCTCATAGCCAATTACCATTTTGATAAATAATAAAGGTTTGTATCATCGGATGTAATACAATCCTTCATTCGTTATTATATGATTGTTCACAGAAAATATTGCGACCGGTCCTTATTTGTGTAGCTACATTGTAACTATAGAAACTGTGTAAAAATACTTACCCTTGATTTTCTATCTTATGCATTCCCAATAATGCAGATTCTAAATTTTTTAATTCTTCTGGTACTTTATGACCTGAAATTGGTGCGGCCAGTGAGACTCCTGCGTCCTTCTTCGATTTCCAAACCACAGAATTGAAATTAATCAAAGATTCTGTCATATCTGTCCAAGATTTGGTGTCAGATATTGGAGATTCTGGGAAAATATCTACATCAACTGCTGACTTACCATACAAGGTTGTGGAAAGGTGATGTGTGAAAAAAGGACATATCGGAGATAATATCGACATCAGGTCGCGGAACATCCGGTGCAACGTCCAGGTGGCTGAAGAATCGCCATTGTACAATCTAGTCTTGGCCATCTCCAACCAGTGTGAAGCAAAGATACCCGTACTGAAGGTCTTGATGCCTTGGGCTGCAGTATAGATGTCCAGACCTGAGTAGCCGACCTTGGCCTTTTCAAGAAGATCGGAGAATTCAGCTAATATCCATTTATCCTCATTTTCCAAATTGTCGGGGATAATCTCCAAATCTTCATCAAAATCGAATTGGGATGCAAAACGGCCAACATTGAATATCTTGGTAAGAACTCCGAAATAACGTGATTCTATCTGTTCGGGATTAATCTGAAAGTCATCTCCTACTTGTGCATCAGCAGCTTTCCAGAACCGAAAACATTCGGAACCAATCTTCTTAGCCTGTAGAGTGACTTGTTTACCTTCCGGGCCTTTAATCTTCCAAGAACCTGTGCGACCTCCGGCCCCACATTCAAGAACTGACTCGGCGTCAATTCCATTACCCAGAGACTTGGACATCTTGCGACCCCAGGGATCCATCCCCAGGCCATCAATCCAGATGTTAGCGAATCCGGGTTTGTCGAGCAGTAAGGCTGATTTGAGAAGGGTATAGTATAACCAGGTCCGGACGATTTCCTTGCCCTGAGGTCTGACTCCTGTCGGGAAGGCTTTCTCGAACAATTCCGGGTCAGACAAGTATCCTGAAACATACAGATTTGAGTTAGAAGAATCCATCCAAGTATCGAAGACTTTCTCTTCACCTTCCAGATTGCCCAGTTCTGATTTCAGATCTGAATATTGTCCTAATTCCTTGCGGGAATCGCGTTCCAGCACAATTGAATCGTCAGGTGGTGAATCGCGCCATGGTTGAACGTAAGTACCATGGGGGGGCGTAACAACTTTTGTTCGATCTTCAGAATACCAGATTGGTATTTCGGTATGATACCAACGACGGCGGCTGACTGGCCAATCAATCGTGATGTTCTCCATCCAGTCCAGAAGGAACTGCTTGTTGCGAGGAGGTACGAAATTGATCTCGTCCGACAGTTCACGCATTCGATCCTGAATATGAGTCTGTCTGACATACCATTCCTTCAATAGAATGATCTCGATTGGGTTTTTTCCGCGCTCGGAGATCGGGATCTCCTGATCGCGTTCAACTATATTCTCTATTCTACCAGCTTTCTCTAGGATTTCAATGGCCTTGGTTCGGGCATCTATGACGGACATTCCTGCTAATGGCCCTCCAATTTCGGTTATGTTACCCTCTAGATCTATCGCCTGGAAGGGAGGTAATCCCAATTCCCTGAAGACAGCAACATCATTCTGGTCACCGAAGGAACAGACCATCAGCACCCCGGAACCAAATTCCATGTTGACGCTGGGATGGGCCTGGACCTCTACGGTGGATAAACGGTTGGAAGTGTCAATTGGTAATTCCAGATTCTTGCCCACCAGATGCTGATAACGATCATCATCCGGATGAACGATAACTATACCGCAGGCGCAGATCAATTCAGGCCTGGTAGTAGAGATGATTACAGGAGGATGCTCTGGGTCTCCCTCCACGGACCAGCGGACGTCCATCAGCTGAGTCTTGCGGGGTAGCCGTTCTACCTCTGCCTCAGCTATGGTTGTACCTTCAACTGGATCATACAGGTTGGGGCGTAGTTCCTCAACTATGTCACCACGCTTGAAAAGGTCGATGAAGATTGATTGGGTGACGGCCCGATAATCAGGAGCATCCGTCAAATATTCATTATCATAGGCACAGGAAAGTCCGACTCGTTTGGCGATGTTCCGCATCTCCTGAGTATACTTCTCTATCTCAGCTCGACAAATGTCAAGAAACTCGGCTCGTTCATAGGTCTTCATCTTGCGGCCGGTCTTTCTCTCGACCGTGAATTCGATATTAATACCATTACGGTCGACTCCCCATGGGAAATAGACCTCCTTGCCAATCAACCTCTGGCTACGGGCGATGACATCAATCATCGAATACTGGGCCACTGCACCGATATGCCAGGTCCCCGAAGGATAAGGAGGTGGCGTATCAACGACAAATATCTCCTTTCCTGAATTTGGGTCGAAGGGATATCTTGGATCTCCAGAGAAATGCTCCTCCTGAATCTTCTTCTCCAGATCTATCGTCCAGCGTTTCTCCTTTATCTTCGGCTCGGCCATGGTTGTTGTTATCGGCAGGCCTAGTCTGGCTTTTCTTAAGGTTACTGCGAAGCTCTTTTACTATGGCGCTATGATGTCGATTCTCTATGGAATATCCCCAAGATGTGGTAATTGTAGGTGGTGCCAGAACGGCGCACGGCAAATTCATGGGAAAGTTGTCAGGTATCCCTGCCGTCGAATTGGGTAACGTGGCAATCAGCGCGACCATGAAACAGACTGGGATCGACTCCAGCATAATCGATGAGGTCATCATGGGGAATGTTCTGTCTGCAGGAATCGGACAGCATCCTGCCCGTCAGTCAGCTCTCAGAAGTGGAATCCCGGCAGTAATACCGGCCCTGACAATCAATAAGATGTGCGGGTCGAGCATGAAAGCCATCATGCTAGCTGCCAATTCAATCCGGGCCAAGGAATCGAGTGTTGTCGTGGCTGGGGGAATGGAATCCATGTCCTGCTCACCCTTTATCGTGGATAGGGCAGAAGATGGAAAGGTCAGTATGGAAACCCCGATTGACAGTATGTGGAATGATGGACTGATGGACGCAGTCAATGGCATGACCATGGCTCAGACCGGGAACCGAATCGCTGAACAATTCGGGGTCACCAGAGAGGAAGCGGATCTTTTCGCCATAGAATCCCATATTCGAGCGCATGGTGCATACAAAAGAGGGGATTTTGCTGAATACCATATTCCGGTCGAACACGAGAATGGGATTTTGCAAATCGATGAGGGGATAAGGCCCAATTCAAGTCTGGAGGCATTGGCTAAACTCAAGCCGGTATTCGATGAAAATGGGATCGTGACAGCCGGAAATGCCAGTCAAATCTCTGATGGGGCTACAGCCTGTTTAGTGATGTCGCGTGAAAAGGCAGATGAACTTGGTCTGGAAGTCTTGGCCACAATCACAGGTTACTGTGCAGTCGGAATTGAATCTGCGGATGTGATGTCGGCACCCATACCGACAGTCCAGAAACTGTGGAAGATGCTCGGCCGTGATGGAGAAAAGGACTATGATCTCTATGAGCACAACGAAGCTTTCGCATCGGCCTGTCTAGGTGTGATGCAGGGACTTGGACTAAAACACGAAAAACTGAACGTGCATGGAGGTGCTGTAGCGATGGGCCATCCACTTGGTGCTTCGGGTTGTAGGATTGTTCTGGCATTGATTCATGCTCTTCGGAAGAAAGGTGGAAAACGGGGTTTCGCTACTGCCTGTTTAGGTGGTGGCATGGCGACTGCTATCGAAGTCGAAGTATGAATATCAAGTATCTGGCCATTGGGAGTCTGATATTCTCATTAGGAGGTTCTTGGATTTTCTCAGTGATTTATGACGTGAAATTCAGTCTTGTTGTCTTCGTCGTATTACAATGCATGGTCATAATCTTGGCTACAATGATCTGGCCCGCTCTAAACTCAAGATAACATTAATGTAGAGAGACTATCGGAACCTGTGCAAGAAATCCCAAAAAAGGTAAGGCGCCATGATATCGACTGGCTTAGAGTTATTTTGTTTGGATTGTTGATACCTTTCCACGTCGCTATAGGTGTCTACTGGAATCTCTACGGAGATGAAGTGAATCCGAATGTTGCTAGCCTAGATAATGAGGATAGATGGGAAGTTGCTGAGAAGGGGAATGACTACACGACTGATTCAGTAGAGTTCACTAGCATGATGCTACACTGGATGCATCAATGGAGGCTCGCTGCATTATTCATGATATCTGGAATGGGGACTGCCTTTGCGTTTCGCAATCGAACGTGGGGAATCTTCCTCAAGGAAAGAGTAAAACGACTTCTCGTACCGATGTTCTTCGGAGCATGGACAATGGGCTTTGTCGGATCAGTCTTCCTAGGTGAACATGATGACACTAGTCCGGGGGGCCTTGTATTCGGATTTCTGTTCGGAATCATATGGAGATCGGTCGTCTTCTGGATTCCTGTAATTGGCAAACTCATAGCTCTTGGTCATCTTTGGTTTCTATGGAATCTGTTCCAATACTCCCTCATCCTCACTCCTGTTTTCTATCTGGTTAGAAATTATCCAGACGGGAAAATGGCGCGATTTCTTCGTTCATTCTTCACTCTGCCTAGAGGAATAGGAGCATTGTTATTGCTTCCACTTGTTCTAGTTCTAGTTGAGATTCTATTCAAACCCTGGTTTCCAGGGTTCATTGGGGTTGGATACGAGTGGGGCTGGTTTTTGGTCTTCTTCGCATTCGGCTATGCTTGTATTACTGCAAAGGACGATTACTATGAGTTTATAGAAAAGCGGAGAATGGTGATTACTGCCTTGACGATGCTATGGACTGTGGCCTTTGTCTGGTTACGGCTAGAACAACATAAGACTGGTGTGCCTTATGTTGATGGAGGCTGGCTAGAGAATAAGATAATCCACAACAAGATGACTCTCCTTGCCTGTGTAATCCATAGCTTCCATGCCTGGTTCTGGTGTCTGGCTGTGTTCTCCTGGGGTGCACACTTGCTGAACAAACCCAGTGACAAACTAAGCTACCTAAACCAAGGAGTGTACCCGTTCTACATCGTCCACATGCCACTGACCTTTGCGGGCCTCATACTAGCTACCAAACTCGGACTGAGAGACTACTCAGCTGTGATTGTCGGAACTGTTTTCGTGGTCTTAACCTGCTGGATCTTTTTCGAAGGCGTTCGACGCACTAGGATAACTCGGTTCCTATTTGGCATAAAAGAAGCGCCGGCAAAAGTAGAAAGAAGTCCTGAAACTATATAGGTTTATCGACTAAGACTAACGCCAGTCCTTATATAGAGTCCGTTTCTGCGAGCGACCCTACATTCGCGCAACCAGACGTTTAGGGCAATTATCCCTATACCTCTTGAGACACTTGTTCTCGACGAGAAACGGCGTCACGGTACGATGTGAAACATGTGGGAAACTACGCC
>CAZXZT010000056.1:0-6078 GCA_964645695.1 uncultured archaeon | reverse complement strand
TCCCAGCTCCAGGCCCAGACGGGGAGCCGAATTCAGATGGCGGCAACTACGCCGACCACTTCCTCGCTCCTTTCCTAGCCGCACTCAAGGAGATAGGGGTGGAGCCGGAGGTGGTGATGAACCACGAGACCTATGAGAGCGGTGCCTTCGCCGAAAAGGCCCACTCAGCCATCGAGCAGAGGGACGAGATACGCCGCGTCATCGAGGAAGTCTCCGGCAGGGAGGTGCCAGAGGACTGGTTTCCGTACAACCCCCTCGGATCCGACGGCAGCATCGACGGGGTCGGCGTCACTGGCTACGTGCACCCACACGTCCACTGGGTCGACAGCCATGGCGTCGAGGGCAAGTCAGACATCAGGACTGCTCAGGGCAAGCTGCCCTGGAGAATCGACTGGGCCGCGAAGTGGGGAATCCACGGCATCACCTGCGAGCCCGCCGGCAAGGACCACGGTGCTGCCGGAGGTAGCTATGACACCGGAATCCCGATCTGTGAGATGTTGGGCAGCGCGCCGCCACACAAAATGGTCTACGAGTGGATCCAACTCAAGGGAATGGGGCCGATGTCGAGCTCGACGGGGCTGACTGTGGGGCCGATGGATGCTCTCGCACTAGTTCCTCCAGAGATAATGCGCTATGTGATTGCACGCAGCAAGGTCGGCCGCCACATCGACTTCGATACGGGGTCAGCCCTGTTCACGACCGCTGATGAGTATGAGCGGTTGGTAGCGAACCCTCCCGGTAGGTCTGACGAGGAGCTGTCGCGTCGCCAGCAGGTCGCGCGTGACACCCAGCTCGGGGCATTGAGGCTCAGTCAGACGGAGAGGGGGGCTGATCCTGCGAATTCGATCGCGGGAGTCTCCTTCCGGCATCTTGCGATGCTTGCTCAGATAAAGTCGAGCGATGATGATGTGTGGGGCTCTCTGCGCAGGTCGGCGCACCTGGAGGGGGAACCCGGTGCATCTCTTGTTGGTAGGTTGCGCAGGATGCGGAACTGGATCGATGGCCCTCACTTCCCGGATGCTGCGAGGGTCGAGGTGCAGGCAACCGCTAGCGAGGACCTGCGTGCCAATCTGACTGACAAGCA
Source organism: uncultured archaeon (assembly GCA_964645695.1). Classification (GTDB taxonomy): domain Archaea; phylum Thermoplasmatota; class Poseidoniia; order MGIII; family CG-Epi1; genus CG-Epi1. The sequence goes on along the minus strand of CAZXZT010000056.1, from coordinate 4,994 downwards.
AAGGCATTTCCTTTCTGTATTGGGAAATTCGCTGGAGGATTGCGAGTGGGCCGAGGATGCTATTGGCGATTGTATCAGATCTGTGGTAGCCGAGGTCGAAATCGACGGCCGGGATGCTTACGTGGCCCTGTATTGGGCGATTCTAGGCAAGAACCACGGCCCCAAGGCATCCTCATTGATGGCCGAGATGGACAGTGGGCATTTACTGACCCTAATTTGTGGTTAGATTACTACCACCTCACTACGCGTTCGACTTATTAGATAGAATAAATCCCCAAAATTGCTGAGTTTTGATGTCAAGAGTTGTACTTGGGGACATTCGACGGAACGGCTGGAAAATCTCATGCTCGGCCGATATGGTAGAGTCGTTCGAAGACGACCGAATTATGAGTCGGATTTTTCCCAATGCTGAAGAGGCCCGTAAGAGTATAATCAGTACGATCTCTGCACTGTGTGCAAGCGCCATGCCGGGGACCAGAAAGTATCCGCGTAAGGGGAAAATAAAGTGGTTCAAAGGCGCGGGTAAAATTCGAGAGTTGGATCTTCCGAACAGGAATTACGATGCTCGGCTTCTATGGAGTTGTAAATTTCGTGAGATACAACTTCTTGGGATTTCAGATCATAAGGGATTGATTAGAATATCTAGGTCGGCAGCTGCCAGAGTGCACAATACAATAACCGATGAGTTCGACTTTTCAGATGAAAATTGCCTTGATGAGTACCCAATTGAGAGTCGTTCAGATGAGGAAATAGCCGAGATAGAAGCGAAAATTGACAGTGAGATAGAGAAGACAAGAGAACAACTCAATCTTGGGAAAAGGGATCTTCAATCGGTTATCGATCGGATTACAGTTTTCTCGATAACTGATTACGGAAGTGAAATCAAACTCACCGAGGAGCAACACAATGCTGTCGAATACAATACCCCCATGCTGTTGCCGGGTGTTGCTGGAACCGGGAAATCTACCGTCCTGCAAAAAAGATTCAGGAATGACCTAGAAAAGTGGTTGCAAGTGAACAATGATCAACCAAAGCATATGTTATACCTAACTCTGAATCCAAGATTGGCGGCTGCGACCATCTCAGAGATTAGGCCTTATGTCCCAGAATGGCTTAATCTAGAAGACGTGGTGATGTCCCTAGAAAAATGGATGAGGATTTCAATTGCAAAAGCAGATCCTAACTACGATGCAGAGAAAGACTATCGGCCAAAAAATAGGGTCGACTTCTACGTCTTCAGGCGATGGTTCAAAGATCAACCTGAGATACGAACCAGTTTCGATCCAGCTCAGTTGTGGGAGGAATACAGAGGGGTGCTTAGGGGTTCTTCCGAAAGCAACGGAGAGTTCCTAGAGCAGGATTTATACCATGGGCTTCCAGTAAGAAGAGGTGCATTTGAAAAACGTGCCAGACAAGGGGTACATCAGATTCTAAGGAAGTTTGAAAAGTACGTAATTGAACAAAGATATTGGCTGGATCAAGAGTTGGCTTCACGCGTCTTGATGCTTGATAACAAGGACGTTCTCTCAAACATCTATGTCGATGAAGTCCAAGATCTAACGGAATTGCAGACCAGAACTTTGATTTCACGACTCCCTGAATCAGGAGAGAGTTTCGTTTTCGACCTAACAGGAGATATTTCTCAACAGGTCTACCCTAGTGGGTTCAGGTGGCAGGACATAGGCAGGATGCTCCATGAAATCCGCGGAATAAAAATCAGGACATGTAAACCTTTGAACGTCAATTACAGATCTGGAAAAAACCTCGTTGAGATGGCTAATTGGGTCCTCAATAAAATGGAAGAAGAAAATAAGATCATTGGAGAGGAGTTGCAACAGGCATATGCGGCAAACGATGGTGCAATGCCTAGCGTAATTGCTGAATCGAAGGAATATATGGTTGGTAAGATGGTCGAAAATGGCCTTCCCAAAGCCCACTCTCCTGTAATCGCCCGAGACGGAGAACAGGTGCTGGAAATAAAGAAAATGATTGATGGATCAAAGAAAAAGGCAGGCCAGTTTACTGAAGGAGGGAGTCGTAGCGAATTCGTCTTCACCGTGTCTGAAGCGAAGGGGCTGGAGTTCCCGCATGTGATACTTTGGGATATCGGAGCGGGTTCTGAAGACCTATTGAAGAGATGGTCCCACGAAAAGAAGAAAGAATTCCTAGAAGAAGAGGAATGGAATATACAACTAGAATTGCGCCACCTGTTTGTCGGAATCACTAGAGCTAGAGTGTTGCTTCTGTCTCTGACTCCAAGTGATAGTCCTGAATATATTTCACTAGGGGGCAATCCACTGGATGATTCCCTTCTGAAAGAAGGAGTATTGGCAAGAGGAGAAGATGCGGATTTCAATAGGATTGCTGAGGTATCGATGAAAACCGAAGAACTGCTAAGAATGGCAGATTCATATGCCAGTCAGAGGATGTATGAAGCGGCGTTTGCTGCTGCAGAGGAGGCTGGCGACGAGACAAAGGCTGCCAGATACAAGATACTGTCACATAAACAACAAGGCGAATACTATCAGGCCGCCTTGAAGTCTCAAGTTCTGGATGAGAATACGGATGCGTTGGAATATGCTGAGATGGCACTGGAAAATGATCCGACCGATATAGATGCAGCTGGGCTTCTTGAGGAAATCTACGAAACGCTGGGAAGGCCAGAAGATGCGGCTGAAATGCGTGCCCAGCGTCATTACAGAAATGCCGGGAGGCAGAGGGACAAACAGAAGTCTGCTTCGTTTTATTCCCTGGCCGCGCGGGTGTGGGATGAAATCGACAATTATGGTGCCTCAGCGAAAGCTTGGTCGAGAGCAGGAGAATACCTAAAATCGGCTTCGAGATACTCAACCATTCAGGACTTTATAGGCGTTAGAAGGGAAGTTATTTCATTCATTGAAAAATCGAAAGGGAGTGATGAGCCGGCTCTTAGGGTCACAGCCATCTACCTCCTTGGAGATAAAGTCAAAGAAGTGGCTCCCAATTGGGATTTGGCTTCAAAGTTGGAAGAAATTATACCCAGTATGGAGTTTGAAGTGAGGCAAGAAATTGAGGGCGATTTGAAAAAGGCCGCCACCTTTGCTAGAAAGTCCGGAGACACTTCGCTGTTACAAAAAATCGAAGATCTAGGTGTGGGCGAGATCACAGACCCCAATAGGAAGGCCAGGAGATTGGTGGGCCTCGGACGGCCCCAAGATGCAGCTGCAACGCTATACGAGGACGGTCAATTCAGGGAAGCTTTCAGTATCAACGGAATTGGGCAAAAAGGCCGGCTCAAATTACTTGAGATTGAAGGATTTGAAAAACAAGAGCCGATAATTCATTTGGCCGATTGGGAGTATGACAAAACACCAAACGATGTTGAAGGTGGCATTGAGAGGGCACTAGATATTTCTACGTGTAAAACTCCTCGGGACAGGAGGGGTGCGAGGGCAAAAATCAACGGGGTGTTAAATCGACCGAGTACAGCAACGTTGGAGGAAAGGCTGATATTTTCGCGACTAATATGCAGGTACCCTGATCTTCTACCCCCTTCACAGAGGCAAAACGCGGCCAGAATTCTGTACCTAGGTCTAATGAAATGCAATCGACGAGGGTGGTATCTCAGGGGAATCAGATACGGACTGGCTTCGTTAGGGCTCGTCTGGAAAAATGATCTGGAGGGGACTTTGGATTCAAAGGAAAGTTGGTCGGACCCGAGTCTGATCCAGGACAGGATTTTACTGCTTGAGATATTTGCCCATATCAAAACGCCACTGTCATATTACAGTAGCATCCACGACTTCAAGAGCTTTTGCGACGAACTGGTTGGGATGAATAGTTGGGAGTCATTTTTCGTGATGTGTGACTGGATTCTAACCAAGACTGAGTTCCATGAAGATGAAAAATTGGCCATTCGCCTTGGAGTCATTGCTTGTATGTTTTCAAAAAGCATGATACCCCATGTTGTTCCAGAGGCTAAGGGTATCATCCAATTCCCTGAGCCAGGAAGGGAACGCTTGGCTGTAGGGCTCAGGGGAATCAATTCTAGTCAATGGGTTCTTCCTTTTCCAATGAGGCGATGGGGCGTCAAAACAACTGAAAGTGCCGGCGATTGGTTGAACACTCCTTCTCTGGAAAAACTGATGAATGAAGAGTATGTTTTCTCACTTCCATCAAATTGGGTAGATAAGGCGGAGAAACTCGTTAGCAAAGACATCCCTGAATCATGGAGGGATACCGATACCAAGAGTTCAAAGAGGGAAGAATCGATTGATTCTGACGTCAAAGAAATTACCGATCCTGTAACTGAGCCGGAGCCCGAGCCTGAGCCCGAGCCGGAGCCAGAGCCGGAGCCTGGGCCGGAGCCAGAGCCTGAGCCGGAGCCAGAGCCGGAGCCTGGGCCGGAGCCAGAGCCTGAGCCGGAAATCGCCGACGATTCAGACGAGGTAGAAGAAGAGGTAGTCGAAGTTAGAGATAAATTGATGGATGCGATAGCCCAAGCCGTAGTCGAAGCCAACAAAATGGCACGTGAGGGAATTTGGCCATCTGATTGTTTCAAAGATATCGCAGGATTAATTCCAAAAGACACCATGGAACAGTATAGTAAAATCAGCCCCATTTGGCAGAGATTCACGCAACTTTCGAGAGATGATGAGATACACCCCTACACCTGCCTATGCATAGTCGAGATATTGAATCCCATACTGGAGAAAGTAAGCTCAGAATTTAGCATGGACAATAGAGGTATGGGTGTCGGCGATAGGGGGCCATTTCAGGCTCAGCAAGCTGCTGCATTCGCCGAGGCGAAGAGGAACAATGACAAGTCTGTTCAAGAGCGCGTAATAAGGCTCAAACTCGGTGTAAATTGATCCTATTTTTCATCTGGATCGTTGTTGGGGTTTAGTGAATTGGAACGCTGGTTCCTAGCATCTCCTCCGCCCTGATTGTTGGGGTTTAGTGAATTGGAACGCTGATTGTTCCTGGTTCTATTCTTGCTGATCAAATCACCTCCT
>CAZXZT010000055.1:0-6106 GCA_964645695.1 uncultured archaeon | reverse complement strand
GTAACAAAGGTGTCAGTCCTTCCATCATACCATTCACCCTCTGAGTCTACGTGGTCTTCGTAAAGATAGTCAGCAATATCAAGTGATGGAGCCGCTTGGTATAGTAGTGTAGCTACACCAGCAATATGTGGTGTTGCCATTGATGTTCCAGAAATGGCCATATAGTATAGATCATCATCGGTTGGGCGTTGAATTATATCGATCAAGGTGGCTCTTGGTGCCGTTGCCCAGATATTAACTCCTGGTGCACCAATATCAGGCCATGTTTGTGGTTTGGTCATATCGCCTCTTGAAGAAAAGTCTGCTATTCCGCTACCATCATGTTCCAGAGCAGCTACACCTATTACCAAGGGGATGTTTGAGTAAGGATTCGTTTGCAAATCACTTCCATCACCTGCAGAATTACCAGCTGCGAAAACAGAAACAACGTTGTTGTCATAAGCTAGATTCAGAACGGCCTGTGAAATTGCATTTGCTGGATCATATTCTGAACCAGAACTGCCCCATGAATTCGATGTCACACGTATATTGAGCGGATTAGCATCTGGTCTGGAATGATCGTATACCCATTCGAACGCCTCTACTGCATTATCAATAAAAGCAATATCACCAACTCCCATTCCAATTAATGTTGCTCCTGGGGCAACACCCTTCTTAGCTCCTGCCGATGCATCACCATTACCGCCTACAGTTCCAGCACAATGAGTACCGTGGCCACTGGATGTATCGGAATTTTCGGCTTCGACCCAAGTTCCGGTTCCCCTCTCAAATTTGTAAGATAGTGTTTTGCCTTGATCATAATCAAAATCAGGGTGGCCTGCATCGATACCTGTATCAATTATCACTGCAGCCACTCCTGTTCCATCAATGTAATCATGTTGATGGAATTGATCCTCAACGATCTGTTCATTCTCATTGATTATTACGGTTCTCCATGCTTCTACAGCATTTATTATCCTCGTAGTATCTTGCATATGGTATTCCATCTGAGAATTGTGTTCAATCCAGTTCACATCCTTTTGTCTGCTCAGAAACTTGATTTGCTCGGAATCTCCCTTTCCGTAAAATCCATCTATAAATTCGAATACACTGATTATTTCTATTCCGATTCCTTCAGCTGTGGCTAGGTGTTCTTCCGTCAAATGAGGCCTATACTGAACAATGAAACCAATGTCTGTATTGCTATCAGTATTGTTCATTACACGAATTATATTAGGGTGCATTACACTCTCTTTAGCCGAAGCTGAAGTAAACAATGGGCTAATCAGAATCAGCGTGATTACAATCAGTGCCCTAAGTCGTTCCATAATTAATTTCTACCCATGCCCTAATAAAAAAGTTTCAGTTGTTTATAATCCTAACGTTTGCTTCTCCTAATTCCTTCATTAATGCTGTACTGTCATCTTTGGAAAGGATACATTCAAGAGTATAGATCTCATACATTTTGTGAAAACTGCTAGCGCTTACTTTTACCCCTCTGTCCGTATCCTTGAAACATACATTGACCAGCTTTGGGATAGGTATTCCTCCACTCAGAGGCTCACCCTCCATAATTCTCCCCACGTCTTTGGTGTTAATACCTCCTCCCTCGATAACCAGATGATCGCCATAGATCATGGCCCATCTGCCTTTTCGTTTCACATCTTCCCATGCCGAGGCCGTTGGTAGTGGAGGTCCGTCCTGTGACACAGCATCAGTACTTTCATCTTTCCAACCGTCATCATCCCATACCGCTGAGTTCGAGTTATCTTCTCCTGTAACAATCGAGACAGGTACCCAATCATTGCCATCCCAGATTCTGGCTTCGCTGGTCAGTTCCCCGCTTTTAACATCAGAAACCAGCCTTTTCAATGGTATGGGACCATATATCTCATCACCTACTTTTACAGGGAATTCCTCGTTCTCTTTGTTTGCATCCATTCTATGCCTCGTATACGTACGCCTTATTAGAATCCAGATCCGGCATCTCACCCAGTTTCCATCCGGGCGCAGTCGTCTCGGCGTAATAATAACCTATCTCGTTCTTTTCTCCCTCGTTTATAATGTAGTGCAATCCAGAGGCTCCCGTAAGATTGATTCCAACAGCGGCATGCCCATAGCCTTCCCAGGCTTCTGGTATCAGTATCATAGCGGCTTCATATCCCAATGATTCCACTAGCGATATTAAGAGAGCTGAGCTGTCTTCACAATCACCTGACTGATCAATGAGTGTTTCAATCGGATATTTGGGATATTCCCCATATCCTGCACTTAGATTGTCCTCCGTGTATTTGAGCGATTGTACGAAACTCATGATAAAGTTCAATTCAGTTAACTGGTCAAACTCTTTCTCCTCTGCAACAGATCTTAATTTTAGTCCAATCTCACCGATATCTGTTTCATCAATGGTAACGAAGTTGACATAATCCTTGTATTCCTTGATATTATGCGGAAGATTTGCGTAAAAGGCATATCTTGCAGGATCAAAATTATGGCTGAGTTGAAATTCCACGGTATTGAATCTCCAGGAATATGATTTCAAGTACCCGAAATTGTAGCTTTCAATACTGACGTGCAATCTTGCATCGTCATTCTCGTTCGAGTCGTCAATCCCTCCGTCCAGAGTTCCGTTTCTACCATGTTCCCATGAATCTGTGGTCAAATTGTAGGTTATATTAGCTCGATAGCTATCATTGGAAGAACTGATATCGAATTCTTCGGGATTCCTGAATTTGTAAAAAATAGCAACTACCGTAAATCGATGTTCGGTCTGATTATCGGGTATATTCACCTCGAAGTCCGTGTTAAGTTCAAATTTTTCTTGCCATGGAATGGACCAGGGATTGTTATTGTCGTCAAAATGGTGAAGCTGTTCAGGACCTTGATAGAGATCGAATGCAAACGGCGCATGTGCCTTGTTGTTCTGTTTGTCACTCAATTCGACCCATTCAAACACAAATCTTAGGGCAAGATCATTGAGCGGGTCAATGTCTTCCGAATCGTTGTAGCCGTCATTATCGTCATCTAGATCCTCATTGTTGCCAATTCCATCCAGATCATTGTCTGCATGTTCGTTTGAATTCTTAGGAAACATGTCTTCAGTATCATTGTATCCATCTCCATCATCGTCCATGTCACTGTTATCACCGATACCATCATTATCTGAGTCCTTCCACTCATCTGAATCATTTGGAAATTCGTCCAGATCATTCGATACGCCATCCAGGTCCTTATCGTACATGTATTGGCTTATTCCAACACTGATTAGGGTTCCCGCGACCAGTAATGCAACTACCTTATCCATCAGTTTCATCTTAGATTCCCAATAAACTGGGTAAATCGCGCATGCTTGTAAAGGGTATTGCTCCGGCATTCTTCAGTTCTTCAGCAGAACATAATTTCACTAGTCCATAGACCTTAATTTTTGCACGGTTTGCAGCTATGACACCTGTTATACTATCCTCCACTACGATACACTGTTCGGGCTTGAAACCCATTTTTTCGGTAGCGTACAAAAACAGGTCTGGAGCCGGTTTCGGAACACCGACGTCAGTAGCGCTGAATATGTTACCGTCAAAGAAATCATGCAGTCCTGTCATCTTGAGTGACTGGTTGATGTGTATCGGTTCACCATTGGAAGCTACACAAATGGGGATTTTCAGGTTCTCAAGTAAATCTCTTACACCATCAATGGGAATCAATTCGGTCTTCCAGGCCTCGCTGACCCTGCGAATTAGCCTTGGTAGCCAGTCATCTGGAATTTCCTTGCCTGACAATTCCCTCATCTTGTAGAGAACAGCATCAAGGGTTTTGCCACCAAAGGTAGCAGTAGCCTCCTCACCTGTCATTTTGACTCCCAACTCACCAGCCATCTCCGAGATTATCTGATTTGTTACTTCTTCACTATCGACTAATGTCCCGTCACAGTCAAAGATTATACATTTGGGAGCCATCAGTAGGCCTTCATATCCTCACATTTCATTATCTCTCTAAGGAAAGATGTTGCATATGTACCCTTGTATAACCAAAAATTGAATACCGGATTCTCGTTTTCATCGAATTCCCATCTCAGCTCATTGACATTCTGGTGTAGCGGTCTGTACGTGCCCAAGGAAGACAATTCTGGCATGTCTTCTATGATAAAGTCCTTGAATCCTACGTTCTCTTCCTTCATTACAGTTCTTTCAATGCTTCCTTGAACACCGTTGGTGTGTTCGCTTTTGATTCCCGGTAGAAGTCCCGCAATCCATGCCTTTCCCTCATTACATCTTTTCTCTAATTTGGCCTGATTTCTTTCCGTCACCTGGATTATCTTCCTTTGATCGGGACCTCCATAATTATCGGCTGGAATCACATTATCTCCGATTTGTGGTCTTTGGATATCTATGCCTTCCCTTATCCTCTGATCCAGAACTCTGTTGAAGATAAGGCTTTGATAGCCATGAACCAGCATTTTGGACAAACTTTCTGGAAGTTGCCTCAAAGCCCCAATATAATCGTCATGATTCCGGTTCAGATGGCCAATTATCTGTCTTTCGAATAGCAGATTGTAGGGAAATTTCTCCAGCGCCTCTTTCCAGTCCTTGTTCTTCCTCAGGGATTCTCTTGCTTCTCCTCCCATGGCCTCTGATCCACTTTTTGTAAGGTAGTCCCAGACCGCCCCTTGATAATCACCACTAACAATCTTTTCGCCGACAAGATGGGTGATAGGTCTGGCCACACCGAAACGTTGAATCCCGAAATAATTAGGAAATCTCCCATCCAACTGTTTGATTATCTCCTTTATCTTCTTCTCATTCCCATCGGTTTCTGTTATCCTCGTCTTGAATTTGTTTCCAATCAGGTTGCCCAGTCTTATGGGCTTGACAGCTCGATGCATTAATTCAATTTCCACGTTATTAATTTCAAGTTTGTCTACTTTTTCAACAGGAACCCTGAGTGAGAAATATTGTTTGCTCACGGCTCTTCTGTCTTTGGTTCCTGCAAATCCTATTGCTCTTTGTCCAATATCTAATCTTTTTGAAAGTTCTTTAATCAGGACATGCGTATCCCAATTCTTTGCAGTTATTCTGACAATGCAATGTTTTCCTTCCTCGTTTTCTCTCGCCCAGTTCCAGTGAGGGCCGATGCCGGTTTCAATAAATTCCTGCACCTCGAAGTCTTCTGGTAATTTACGGAGCTTTCCACCAATTCCTGAAATTTTCGAAAGATATTCTTCCCTTCCAACTTCCGGTCTTGCCGGTGAGGACATTTTCCTAAGCTAGTTTATCGCTTATCGTCTTTATGTCAGCGATAATGGTCTCTACAGCCTTCTTGATTGCTTTCTTGGGCGTTCCCTTTTTGGTCCTGACGTAGAATCTGGGATGGTCCAGAACAATATGCCCCATGTAGTAGGATGCATAATCGACATCTGGGTTGGCTAAAGTGTGGTTCATTAATGGTCCCAGCAACGTTTCATTGGCGCCTCGAACCTCGATTTCAAGCTCGTTCTTTGACTTGTCAACTACGCTAACTTCCATGAGGGTGCGCGGACTCAAAGGGGTATTATAAAGATTGGGCGAGTTTCACTGCCTGATTCTGTATGTCTTCGGAAGCATCCGTTTTTATGCCAAGTGGAGAGAAGACACTGGAGCTGGCAAAAGACCCCAATTTTCGTATACTTTCCACAATTTTGATTCTTTTAGGGGTCTGGCCAATTCCAGCTACTTTTGCGATATCGTTTATGTCATATAACCCAGGAGGCCCATCAGCCTCCTCCCGAAGCGTTTCTAGAAGTCTCCACAGGGCCTGATTTCTGACTTCATTCGACTTTTTGAGAATGGCACCTTCTTCTATTACTGGAACTAGATCGGCTTTGATTATTTTACCAGTCCAAAGAGGCCCAGCTGCATCTTTCTCTTTCTTGTCTACTATTCTCATGTCTTTGGTGATCCATCTCAGGGAAATATCCTTCCTTTCTCCAAGCCGTACGAAAACCCGCAAATGATGCCCCTCCGAATAACATAGCAACGGTTCGATTCCCTTGCCCATTTCCGAGGCAATGCAGTAAATCTTCGATAGCAGGATTCTTACACCTACTTCCTTGGCAGCAACTCTTCTCATCGAAACTGCACCATATCTCTTCTTG
>CAZXZT010000054.1:3403-6268 GCA_964645695.1 uncultured archaeon | reverse complement strand
CGTATTGTCGAGGATGTAGCTGATCCTCTTTTTCCTATATTCTTTGGACTGACCTTAGAGTCCACACGGGGCTTTATTTAACCTCCATTGATAGCGCCCAATGGCCAAGAAAAAGGGTAAACGTGAGGAGACCTTTACGTTTCCTGAATTCAAGCGTGAAGAATACAGAACGAAGGAAGTTCGTGATTCCAAGGTTGCCATCTTTGCCGTTTTTTACGCGGTTTTCATCGCCATAGCGTGTTATTTTATAGTGCGGATGACCGATTTTGACAGTCTTGCGCTGTTGTTGGGATTCATCGGCCCTTTTGGCCTGATATGGATTCTTCCCTTTCTGACAGATACCAGTGAATTTGAAAGGAAGAACTGGATTGGTCCAATCTTCATGGCGTTCATGGCCTGGTTAGGATTATTCATTCTGCTTTCCAATCCTCCATTCAATGACATCGCCAAGCCCAAGTTCCAACAGATGGAGATCTATACCGAAGTTGAAGGCGAGTGGAATACGACTCTGGATTTGGGGGCAGATACACCATTTGTTCTATTAATCAGCGTCAAGGACAATTGGGAGATCGATAACGTTCAGATATCAGGTAGCAAGAGTGGTAGCGGTTTCATGACTCCCCAATTGATGACCAAATTAGAGGACGGGAACCAGTTTGGAATCGTTGCAGACAATATGTACTATTATCACTTTGAAGATGGTTTGAATGTGGAGGCCTATTCTTTCACCTTCAAGGCTGTGGATGAAGAAGGCAATTCCAATACCAAACGATACAGCTTTGTAGTAGGTTAGAGCAGTTTCTGCTGTATATCGTGTAATTTCTCTAGAGCCTGAAGAGGCGTTAGATTCATCAGATCCATCTTGCGGATCTCATCCAGAACCGGGTTTTCCTTGGCTTCCGAGCGTGCTCCGAATTCAGTACTGAAAACAGATTGCACAGGTCCAACCTTGGAGACCTCAATGGTCGATCCATCTTCCAGTTTCTTCAGAACTTTCCTAGCTCTTACCAGCACTTCTTCCGGGACTCCAGCCATTTTCGCGACGTGAATACCAAATGAGGCATCCGTTGGTCCTTCAGCTACACGGTGTAGCAATGTCAATTCATGACCATCTTCCTTGGCCTGCATATGACAGTTGATTGATCGGTCCAGAATACTGGAGACATCTGTGAGTTGGTGATAGTGTGTGGCGAACATGGTCTTGACACCTTTACCAGCGTGCAATTCCTCCGAGACTGCCCAAGCCAGTGCCAATCCGTCAAAAGTAGAAGTTCCTCTTCCAATCTCGTCTAGAAGTACAAGACTGTCAGACGTCGCATTCCTTAGAATATTAGCCAATTCCAGCATTTCGACCATAAAAGTTGAATGCCCATGTACGAGGTCGTCATGTGCACCTACGCGTGTGAATACCCGATCTACGATCCCCAGTCTGGCTGATGATGCGGGAACGAAACAACCGGCCTGGGCCATCACACATATGAGTGCAGTCTGTCTCATGTAGGTTGATTTTCCACCCATGTTAGGCCCAGTCAGGATCATCAACTGACGTTGTTTGTTATCCAATTGCAAACTGTTGGGAATGTACTGTCCTTCCCTGAGAATCTCAATCACTGGGAGTCTTCCATCAGATATCGATAAGGCTCCATCATCTGACATCTCAGGTCTAACGTAGTTGTTGGCTTGACTGACCTCGGCCAGAGAACATATCCCATCAATTCTAGAGACAGCCATGGTGGTTGATTGCAACGAACCCAGGAATTCCAAGATCCATTCTCTCAGTTCCTTGAACAGTTCGGCCTCCAGTGCCTGTGATCTCTCATCGGCTCTAAGTATGGACGTTTCTTTCTCCTTCAGTTCAGGAGTGATATACCGGTCTCCCGCAGACACCGTCTGCTTACGATGATAACTTTCAGGTACTTTCTTAGCATATGCCTTGGGGACCTCGAGATAATACCCAAAGACCCGGTTGTATCCAACCTTCAATTTCGGGATGCCGGTCTTCTTCTTTTCCTCAGATTCCAGTGCTGTTACCCATTCCCTGCCACTACTGGCTCTTGCCCGCAGGTCATCCAGTTCCTGTGAATATCCCTTCTTGAAGATCCCACCATCCCTGAGGACCAGAGGTGGATCCTCGACCAGCGCCTCAGCCAGTTTCTGGGAGACCTGTTTATGAGGATCTATGGACTTGACAAGTCTCTTCATCAGTTTGGACTTGAGCGGTTCCTCGCTCAGGAACTGCTTGAGGTCCTTCAATGTATCCAGACTAGAACGGAGACTATCCAGATCACGTGGTGAGATCGAGCCATGTCCTAGTCGCGATAATAACCTCTCGACATCCTGGAATCCCTTGAGAATGTCCCGTATCTCTCGACGACTAAGTGTATTATCGAATAATTCTTGAACTGCATCGTGCCTTTCATCAATCCTTTCAAGATTGTGTAGCGGTCTCAGCAACCAATCCTTCAGTCTTCTGGAACCACCAGCAGTAGATGTATGGTTGATGACCGCGAATAATGTATCCTTGGAAGAATCACTGATGGTACGTACTATCTCCAGATTCCTGAGCGTCACAGCATCCAAGGTCATTGTGTTGGTCTTGACCATAAGAGACGGTGGCCTGAGGTGTGGTAATTCGCTGAACTGAGTATCAGTGGCGTAAGAGAGGATTGCACCAGCCGCCGTGACGGCCATGGGATAGGTCTGCAATTCCTCCACGCTACCAAATCTTTCCTCTAGGACCTTCTTGGCCAGAGGATACATCCAGGAGTCCGCCTTCCGTGGAGTTATATTCATTCCCAAGGCCACCATCCAGTTCCGGACGTTCTCGTTTCCATCAGGGATTATGACCTCTGCCGGGGCATAACG
>CAZXZT010000054.1:0-3303 GCA_964645695.1 uncultured archaeon | reverse complement strand
TCGCATATCGCGACCCGATGGCCTTTCTTGATCAGCTTGCTCAGATAACTGTCCAGAGCATGATAGGGAACTCCAGCCAGTGGTATGGGATTATCGGAATTCTTGTCACGGGCAGTAAGCGCAATATCCAGTTCCTTGGCGACAACCTTTGCATCATCTCCAAAAGTCTCGTAGAAGTCCCCCATACGGAATAAGAGGATAGAATCTGGATTCTCACGTTTTATGGCGTGATACTGACGCATCATGGGAGTAGACAAGAGATTACTGAAAGGCACGCCGGTTTTAGTGGTTAGGGGTGATATTTTTCTTAATTCGAGGGGAGACCTCTTTTCCAATTAGTTCGATGGCGTGCAATAGTTGTTTATGTGATAAACCGGCAACATCCAATTGAAAACTGAATCTTGAGATTCCCCCAAGGGCTTCACTATGCCTAAGAATCTTCTCAGTCACTTCCTCAACATTTCCAACGACCAGAGCCCCTGTTGGCCCAATCTGAGACTTAAAATGAGACATTGTAACCGGCGCCCAACCTCTTTCTCTTCCTATCTTGGTGAACATCTCGGCATAACCTGGAAAAAATTCGTCAACTGCCTTTTTGGAAGTATCAGCCACATATCCCAGAGAATGTATTCCGACTTTCAATTTTTCAGGATCATGGCCTGCCTTAGCACCAGCATTCTTGTATAATTCTATTAAAGGAGCAAAGCGATGTGTCTCTCCACCAATAATTGCAACCATTAATGGCAATCCCAATACACCAGCTCTAACAAACGATTCAGGGGTGCCTCCAACACCAACCCAGATTGGTAGCTGTTCTTGTACAGGTCTGGGGTAGATTGCCTGTTCTACTAAATCAGGTCGAAACTTTCCTGACCAATTAACAATTTCATTGTCACGAATTTTGAGTAGCAAATCTAATTTTTCGGCATAAAGAGAATTATAATCTTCCATTTTGAGCCCAAAAAGAGGATAGGCTTCTGTGAATGAACCTCGACCAGCGATAATTTCAGCTCTTCCGTTTGAGACTAAATCTAAAGTTGCAAAATTCTGAAAGACTCGTACTGGATCAGCAACACTTAGGACGGTAACAGAGCTTGTCAATCTGATATTTTTTGTTCTTGTAGCTGCAGCTGCTAAAGTAATATGAGAGGCTGAATCGAGAAATTCTTTTCTGTGATGTTCACCTATACCTACTTCATCTATTCCAACTTTATCAGCGAATTCTATTCTATCCAATAATTCGTTTAGAGCTTGATTAGTAGGAATAAGTTTTCCGTTTTCATCCTTGAAATTGGCAGACGCGAATGTATGTATTCCGATTTCCATTTATGTCGTGAATCTTCCTATTATAATCGAAATCTCATATAGTACCATCAAAGGCACCGCTAACAGGAATTGCGAAATCACATCGGGTGGTGTGATCAATGCCGCCATAATGAAGAAGACAACTACCAGATGACTGCGGTATTGAGCCAGTTGGTCGGCAGTGGTCAATTCCAGTCTTAGCATCAGCGTGGTCACAAGAGGCAATTGAAAGGTAATCCCCAGAGAGAACGTCAGCAGAAAGACAAAATGGTAGAAGGCACTGAGACTGTAGGTCGTTTCAAGCCCCGCCTTAGCCGCGTCATTCTGTAAATATTCAAGAACTGTCGGCAACATCAGTTCCAGGGAGTACAGTATACCCATTGAAAAGAGTACAAGGGCCATTACGAGTATCAGTACCAAATCAGTGAAACTTATCTCAGGAAGCATCGATCTGCTACGGATGATACACCAGATGTGAATCATCGCAATCATAGCTGTAGCGGAAATGGCAGCGTATCCCGCCACTCTCATTTTCAGGATCAGGTATTCCGCCGGTGAGAGATAGATCAAGGTCGCATCTTCAGGAAGAAGTCGGTCACTTAACCATTCGATAATATCAGGAGCGATGTAGAAAACCGAGGCAAATACGATTGCAGCCAGAAGGAAATACATCCAGGCTTTTTTCTGGAGATTCTCAACAATGTCATCATAGGCCGCTGTTTTTGCCACAGTACTTCAGTTGGAGAGGGGTTTTGGTTCTTCCCCCGCAAGGTTAATTTACCTCGCTATTGGTAGGAAAGTAATGATTGGCACTACAGAGGCATTGATTATCGGCGGAGTTGTACTCCTTCTTTTCGGAGCGAAGAAGTTACCGGAGCTCGCCAAGAGCATGGGCCAGTCGAAAGCGGCTTTTGATGAGGGTCTGAAAGAAGGAATGTCTTCTGAGGAAGATGAGGATGAAGACTCGTGAAACGTCTCTCAGCCTTGATATTATACCTGGTCTGATACGTAACAATATTTTCTCGTTTGCCCTGATTATTGGTTTTGTTTATTTGATAGATTATAGTGGTATCTTTGTCGGTTCCAATGAAATATATTACGTCATATTCACAGCTCTGGCCCTATTTGCGATTGTAATCACAATTCACAAGTACAAAAATCCGCTTCGATATAAGCCTCGCTATGTTTCTTTCGTGAAGGATCGAGATGATCCTATGGTTAAAATGGAACCATTCATGGATCCATTGATTACTAAATTGGGCCTGGTCAAACCAGAGGAATTTGTTAATGTAAGGTACTCGATGTATCCAGAACTGGGTACAGGGATAGATCTTGACCCGAACACAGGCATCATAACTGGATTCCCGATGGAATCGGGAAACCACACTTCGGAAATAAAAATGAAGTATCTTGGAGGGCAATATTCTGCTAAAGTCAGAGTGAAGGTTTCAGACACCCTTAGAAGCAAGACATCGGGTGCTAGCGATGAGCTTGCTCCACCCCGCACAGTCGCTCAGCTTCTGGTCCGTGAGGAGGACATAAAGATAAGGGAGAAGCAATTAAGCAGTACTATAGACGAAAGACTCAGCGATCTGGAGAGAGAGTATAGGGTCAAAGAGACGAGTCTTGAAAAACGTCTCAGGTCAGAGGAAAAAAGCCATATGAAGACGTTGTCCGCTACTAGACGGTCTCATGAAAAAGAACTGAGAGATATATCCGATTCTTATGAGAAGGAATTGAAAGATAAAGACGCTTCGCATGAGAAAGAGCTGAGAGATAAATCCGAGTCTCATGAAAAGGAATTGAAAGATAGAGATGACACGATAGACAAATTAGAGACTGAAATGACCCGTGCTTTACAAGATAAAGAAAGAGAATTCATTGAATTCGAAAAAGAAACGAAGCTAAAATTCGAAGAAAAAAAGATAGAGTTAGAAGAGAGTTACAAAGTAGAAGAGGAACCTGAAGTGGAAGTAGTTGAGGAAGAGCCGGTAGAAG